>JBFMDH010000003.1:300000-395354 GCA_040754075.1 Acidobacteriota bacterium | reverse complement strand
GGAGACTCCTTCTGTTTGTGAAAATGGAAATTGCAAAACAGCAAGAGCATTTCCAGATGCTGTCATTTCGTCAACCGCCACCACGATTGTTTCAGATTTTCAAAGATCCTTTTTCTTGAGGTCTATAGTCGCCTCTGCAATGTGCGTGTATTATTCATCACACAACAAAACCGGGAAGGCAATCAGCTAAATTGGAATAATTTGAATTTCTATATCCGCTGAACCGGTAAAAGGTTGCGCAGTCACTGCTCAAGTTTGAGCAAACCTGAATGAGGAGAATCAGCAAATGTCCGAATCGCGAATCGCCGTCTTTGAAGAGATGGTCAAAGATAATCCCGATGAGGTGATGGTCTGGTACGGATTGGCAAGCGAATATTCAAAACTGAGTCGTTGGTCGGATGCGGCAAACGCCCTGAAAAACGTGATTCGCCGTAACCCCGATTACCCCGCCGCGTATCAGATGCTGGGCACGGCGTTGATGAATCTGCAAGACGCCGATGAAGCGCGGCGCGTCTGGACAGCAGGCATTGCCGCCGCAACCCGCACAGGCGACTGGAAAGCCGCGCAACATATGGAACGCCTGCTTGCCGAAAGCGCCAGCGAAAATCAATCAGACTTTTGCGCTTAATTTATTTTGCAAACGGAGAGATGAATGACTAAATTACTTGCTCTATTGCTATGGTGTTTATTGCCTTTTTCTTTAATCGCTGAAACCGCGAACCCACCCAGCCGCAATACTGAAATCATTCAAACCAAACGCCGGTCGCTTGCCGAACGTTTGGGATTTCAAGCTACCGATAAAATTTTAATCATCAATTGTGACGACGTAGGCAACAGCCATGCCTCGAATGCCGCAGTCATCGACGGC
Organism: Acidobacteriota bacterium; assembly: GCA_040754075.1. Taxonomy (NCBI): domain Bacteria; kingdom Pseudomonadati; phylum Acidobacteriota; species Acidobacteriota bacterium. The sequence continues at coordinate 394,486 of JBFMDH010000003.1, read as the reverse complement.
ATGGAAAACGGCTTAATCACTTCGGCAACCATTATGGTTCCCTGTCCCTGGGTGCCGGAAATTTTCGCTTATGCCAAAGCCCACCCGGAAAAAGATTTCGGTCTGCATTTGACCCACACAGCGGAATGGAAAGGTTATAAATGGAGTCCGGTGGCGAGCAAATCCGAAGTGCCGGGCTTGGTTGACCCGCAAGGTTATCTGTGGCCTGACATTATGAGCGTCTATGGTCACGCGACGACTGAACAGGCGTATATTGAAGCGAAAGCGCAAATCAAAAAAGCCTTGGATGCGGGCGTTGATGTCACGCATCTCGATTCGCACATGGGCACTTTGCAATACAATGACAATTATTTTCAGGTTTATCGAAGGCTTGCCAATGAATTCAATTTGCCGATTCGCATGGGTTCGCAGGAGTTGTTAGCGGCAAATGGCGGCGGGCATCAGCGCGGGCAGTTAGACGCCGACGGCATTGTCTATCCCGATTATCTGATTACCGGCGGTCCCGCCAAAGGTGAATCGGTCACTGATTATTGGAAACGCCTGTTGAGTAATTTGAAACCGGGCGTCACCGAGCTATACATTCACGCTTCGGTTGCCGGTGAAGAGATCAAACACATTACCAATTCGTGGAAAGACCGCGCCGAAGAGTATCGCCTGTTTACCACCGACGCAGAGGTTCGCAAAATCCTGGAATCGCAAAGCGTCAAGCGCATCGGCTTTCGCGCGCTTCGCGATTTACAACGCAAAGAACGCGCCGGGATGAAGAAGTGAGTAATGATCAATAGAAAGGTTGTTCGCTAAAATGAGGAGTTGCAATCTTTGGTTGACGAGCAAATATGGAAAAAGTTTGCGGTTTTTCTCCAGTGCGGGAAAATATATGGGTAAGTTTTAAGTCATTAGACAGGAGGTTCATCAATGAGCGCACACCAAATAGAAACGGTATTAACCAAAGATGGGGTGCTGGTTTTAAATGACCTGCCCTTTCAAGCGGGCGAAACTGTTGAAGTTATCATTGTTTCCCGCAGCATAAAAAAAGATGTTAAAAATCCATACTCCTTGCAGGGGACGCCACTAATTTATGAAAACCCGATGGAGCCTGTAGCGGTTGAGGATTGGGAAGCCTTGAAATGATTATTCTCGATACACACATTTGGATATGGTGGGTTCATAACGATAAGAAGTTGACGAACAACCAACGAAAATGGATCAAGGATAATGAGTCCTATGGACTTGGCATCAGTGCTATTTCATGTTGGGAGGTTGCCAAGCTCGTTGAACTTAAACGACTCACCTTGCCTGAACCGATGGCTGATTGGTTCGACAAGGCACTGAACTACCCGGGTATTTTATTGATCAACCTTACACCTCAAATCGCTTTGGAATCTACACAGTTGCCACCCATATTTCATAATGATCCGGCAGATCAAATCATTGTGGCGACCGCGCGGGTTTATGACTGTGCATTGTTGACAGCCGATGCAAAAATCCTTGCCTACGCTCATGTGAAAACCTTGAAGTGAGGCAGGCTTTCGCGCGCTTCGCGATTTACAACGCAAAGAACGCGCCGGGATGAAGAAGTAGTTATAAAGGTTCTTGTAGCAGAGAGCAGGACAAATGAATGAACACGTGGTTGACCTGATGAGCAAAATCGTCAATAGACTCCTGGGGGATGAAAAATCATTTTATTCCCTGAATGATGAAGAGAAGGTCGCTCTGAGGCAACAGATTGGCGGTTATCAGATGGCGTACCGGATGCGAGAATGGAAAAAAATGCCTGGCGGCGTTGTGAGGTAGCAATTGAATTAGTAAAAGTTGGAGAGATTGAACAGGCATTCAGCCTGTTGCAAGAAGCCATAAATATAATTAAGCCGTTGCTCAACGGAGACCCTTGTCACGATCATTCGTATTATGAGCAGGTAAAGACGCTTATATGCATCCCGTCAATTTGCGCTGAATTCGGATATTTTGAGCAGGCAAATGTATTACTTAAGATACTGCCTGAGAAGTAGAAGCAAACCGCATACGAAAGGATCAGAGAGCATCACAGATGCGGGAATACACTGAGGAGTTATTTTCCATGAAACGCAGGTGTTTTATTTTGCTAGTGGTAATCGCAGTGCCTTTAATCGCAACTGCGCAGACCAAATCCAAAGGTGTGTTACTTGAAAATCTCACCTGGGTTGAAGCGGAAAAAATTCTGAAACCCGAACGGGTCGTCGTCATTCCGCTCGGCGCGCAGGCGAAAGAGCACGGTCCCCATCTCAAACTCAAAAACGACTGGCTGATTGCCGAGTATTTGAAAAATCGCGTTCTGCAAAACGCCGATGTAGTGATTGCGCCGACCGTGAACTACAACTTCTATCCGGCATTTGTCGAATATCCCGGCTCAACTTCACTCCGATTGGAAACCTCGCGCGATTTGCTCATCGACATTTGCAAGAGCTTCGTTCGATTTGGCGTACACCGGTTCTATATTTTGAACACAGGGATTTCGACGCTTCGCGCCCTGAAACCCGCCGCCGACCTGTTAGCGGCTGAAGGAATACTGATGACCTACACAGACCTTGCAAAACTTACGGGCGAGGTCGAAAAACGCATCAGCAAACAGGAAGGCGGCACTCACGCTGATGAAATTGAAACTTCGATGATGCTCTACATCGCGCCTCACACGGTTGAGATGAAAAAAGCCGCCAAAGATTTTCACCCCGGTAAAGGAAGACTCACGCGCGACCCGAACCATAAAGAAGCAACCTATTCGGCAACCGGCATCTGGGGCGATGCGACGCTGGCGACACGCGAAAAAGGTAAGGTGGTTGTCGAAGCCTTGGTCGCCGGAATTTTGAAAGATATTGAAGAACTCAGCCGCAGCAATCTTCCCGTTGCTCCAAAGCAATGAAGCGTTTTGAAGTTTGCACGAATTAACATCTAAGGAGAAAAACCATGCATCCTGTAAAACTCGTTTCGCGAATCATGCTTGTCATCGCGCTGCTCGGTTTCAGCTTGAACGTTTTTGCGCAAGGTCAGATGCCGAGCGTCGAAGAGGTCAAAGCCAAATACACCAAAAAAGAGGCGCAAATCGTGATGCGCGACGGCGTCAAACTGTTCACGTCGATTTATATGCCGAAAGACACGTCGCAAAAATATCCGATTATGATGAGCCGCACCCCTTACAGCGTCGGACCCTATGGCGCTGACGCCTATAAAAATTCGCTCGGCCCGTCGCTGCTCTTTCAACAGGAAGGCTACATCTTCGTTTATCAGGATGTGCGCGGGCGTTATATGTCGGAAGGCGATTTCAAATGGATGACGCCTTTCAAGCCGAATAAAAAAGGGAATGAGGTGGATGAATCGACAGACACCTATGACACCATTGAATGGTTGATTCAAAACATCCCCAATAACAACGGTCGCGTCGGCGTCTGGGGCATTTCATTTCCCGGTCACTACACGGCGCAGACGTTGACTGATGCGCACCCTGCGTTGCGCGCCGCTTCACCGCAAGCCCCGATGGCAGACAACTGGCTTGGCGATGATATGCACCACAACGGCGCATTCTGGTTGCCGCACGCTTTCAATTTTATTTCGAGTTTTGGCAAGCCCCGCACCGGGCCGACCACCCAAGGTCAACCGGGCTTTCGTCATGGCATGCCCGATGGCTATAAATTTTTCCTGGAGATGGGGTCGCTTGCCAATGCCAACGAAAAATATCTCAAAGGCGAAATCAAAATCTGGAATGAATGGATGGAGCACGGCGATTATGATGAATACTGGCAGGCGCAAAACGTGCCGCAACGTTTGAAAAATGTCAAACCATCGGTTGCCGTGATGACCGTCGGCGGCTGGTTTGATGCCGAAGATTTGCAAGGACCTTTGAATATCTATGCAGCGATTGAAAAGCACAATCCGAAAACCTATAACACGATTATCATGGGTCCCTGGTCGCATGGCGGTTGGGCGCGCGGCGATGGCGATGGACTCGGCAATGTGCGTTTCGGCTCGAAAACTTCGGCGTTTTATCGTGAAAATATCGAACTCAATTTCTTCAATTACTTTCTGAAAGACAAAGGCGAAAACAAATTACCCGAAGCCTATATGTTCAACACCGGCGCGAACAAGTGGTGGACAATGAGCGATTGGCCGCCGAAAAATGTCGAAACCAAAAGCGTCTATCTGGACGTGAGCGGCAAACTCACATTCACTGCGCCAGGCAATTCGAGTTGTTTTGCCGAATATGTGAGCGACCCGGCAAAGCCCGTACCGTTTATCGACTACACGGCAATCGGTATGACTCGTGAGTATATGACCGATGATCAACGCCATGCCGCAACGCGACCCGATGTAGTGGTCTATCAAACCGAACCGCTCAGCGAAGATATGACCGTCGCAGGACCCATCAAAGTGAGCCTTGAGGTTTCGACATCGGGAACCGATTCGGATTTCGTGATCAAGGTGATTGACGTTTACCCGGATAATGCGCCCGACAATTCGCCCAATCCCAGAGGCATTCGCATGGGTGGCTATCAAATGTTGGTGCGAGGCGAACCGATGCGCGCCAAATATCGCAACAGTTGGTCAAAACCCGAAGCGATGGTGCCGAACAAAAAGACCAAAGTGGAATTCACCATGCCGGATGTTTTTCACACCTGGCTCAAAGGTCATCGTTTGATGATTCAGGTGCAAAGCAGTTGGTTCCCATTGGTTGATAGAAACCCGCAGAAATTCATCAACATCTACGCCGCCAAAGACAGCGATTTCCAAAAAGCCACGCAGCGCGTCTTCTGTACATCGCGTGTGATGTTGAATGTGATGCGTGGGCAAGATTAGGTATTCAGGAGTCAGAAGTCAGAATGGAAGAAAGTATGAAGTAGGAACGATGAACGATGAACAGCAGAGATTCAAAATGTTCATCGTTCCTACTTCCGCGTTCATCGTTTCCTTGATTCTGTCTTCTGACTCCTGAATTCTGTCTTCTCTTTCCTATGAAAACTCGCACCTTGCATCGCTTCATTGGCTTGATTATGCTCTTGCCGTTTATCGGTTGGGCAATCACCGGCGCGATATTTTTTTTGAAGCCCGGTTATGCGGGCGCTTATGAACTCTTGCAAGTTAAAACTTACCCGCTCGAATCGCAAACGGTGATTAAACCGCAAAATGATTGGCTCGAAGCGCGGCTGGTGAAAACCATTCTCGGTGAACATCTGTTGGTGCGCACAGCGCAAGGCGCAAGGCATCTCGACCCGCAAACGTTAGCGCCGCGAAACGAACCTACGGAAGATGAAATTCAAAAACTTCTGAGCGATGCGTTGCAAATCAACCCGTCGCGTTACGGGCACATCAATAAAATCGAAGGCAAGCAAATCACGACCGACACCGGCGTGCGCGTGACCTTGAATTGGGAGCGGTTGACGCTCACACAACGCGGCGCGGATACCGACCGCATTGACTGGTTTTATAAAATTCATTACTTGCAATGGACAGGCATCGCCCTGCTTGATAAAACGCTTGGCGCCGTTGGCATCGCGCTTGTGGTCATTTTAAGCCTGCTCGGTTTGCGATTGTTTTTCAGGAGAGGGTGAATTAGGACAGCCATTACCCAATTTATGACCTAATTAATCAGGTATTACCTAATTCCCACTTTTCAGTTTTGCGCCATTGTGCATCTCGACCACGTTTTAAACATTCAACCTGCGGTTGCATTTGTTTCAAGGTGTAGCGAATTAAATCTATGCTCACGCCCGGACACTGTTTTTGAATATCGGCAATGCGAAAGCTTTGCCGAATAACACCGCTTCGACGCGAGATGGCGCGATGACAACGCCTTCGATGCGATTTGATGAAATGGCGCTTTCAATCACAGCGTGTTCGCGCAAGGCTTTCAAATTTTGGGGTGACTGTTTGGTGAAGAGTTCCTGCTAGCCGCGCGCTTCGCCCAAGTCCGCAAGATACCAGGATGTGGCAAGAGGTATGGCGTTCAACTGATTAGCAAATAGTTTTAGGGTTTTGATAGCTTGCTGTCCTCCTGATGAAAGTTAATTGAAAGTGCGGTGAATCAAATTGCTAAACTTGCAGACATAACCTACATTCGCTTTATACTTGGTGGCAACAACAAAAGACCGTAAGCTTTGATTGAGGAATTGAAAATGGCTGAAAAGCAAATTGCTCCTTTTGGTTCTTGGAAAACACCCATCACCGCAGATTTGATCGTGTCAGGCACCATCGGGCTTGGCGAAATCTCTGTCAACGGCGATGACCTTTACTGGATTGAAGCGCGCCCTGCGGAAGCCGGGCGCAATGTTCTGGTTCGTCGCACAGGCGATGGACAAATTACAGATATTACTCCTGCGTCACTGAACACCCGCACGCGAGTCAATGAATATGGCGGCGGCGCGTATCTGGTCACCGACGAGGCAATCTATTTTTCCAACTTTGCCGATAATCTTTTGTACAAACAGACCGGAGACAGTTTGTCGCAGCCGCTTACCCGTGACAGCCAAATGCGCTACACGGATTTTGTGCTTGATAGCGCCCGCCACCGGTTAATCGCGGTTCGCGAAGACCATACGCTGAGCGACACCGATTGCACGAATACCATCGTGAGCATTGACCTCGCGACAGGCGAAAACACTGTGCTGGTTGAAGGCTGCGATTTCTATTCATCGCCGCGCCTTTCGCCCGATGGCAAACAGCTCTGCTGGATGGAGTGGAATCATCCGAACCTGCCTTGGGACGGCACCGAGTTATGGACGGCAGACCTCAACCCGGATGGCACTTTTGCCAAATGGGGATGCGTGGCGGGCGGCAAAAGCGACTCCATCTTTCAACCCGAATGGTCGCCTGCGGGTGTCCTGCATTTCGTCTCTGACCAAACCGGCTGGTGGAATCTCTATCGTATAGTTAATGGCAAAACCGAACCGCTTTATGAAATGGAAGCCGAATTCGGCTACCCACACTGGGTGTTCCGTCTGTCGCTTTATGATTTCGTTTCGGCAAATGAAATCATCTGCACCTACAACGTGCAGGGCAACTGGCAACTCGGACGTTTGAATACCACTACACGGACGCTTTCGCCGATTGAGACTGCTTACACAGACATTCGCAGTTTGCGGGTTGGCAAATCTCAAGCCCTTTTCATCGGCGGTTCGCCGACTCAAATGGACGCGGTGGTGAGCCTCAACCTTGCAACAGGTGATACCCAGGTGTTGCGCCGTTCAAGTGAGCTTGCAATTGATGAAGCTTATTTATCGATTGCTCAAGCCATCGAATTTCCAACCGAGAATAAGCAAACCGCCTATGCGTTTTATTACCCGCCGAAAAATAAAGACTACGAAGCGCCCGCAGATGAACGTCCGCCGCTCATCTGCATCAGTCATGGCGGGCCGACGGCGGCAACCTCAAGCACCCTGAGACTGACGACACAGTTCTGGACATCGCGCGGGTTTGGTGTGGTTGATGTGAATTACGGCGGCAGCACCGGCTATGGGCGTAAGTATCGCGAACGCTTGAATGGCAACTGGGGCATTGTCGATGTCAATGATTGCGTCAATGCCGCGCGTTTTCTGGTTGAACAGGGCAAAGCCGATGGCGACCGCTTAATCATTCGCGGCGGCAGCGCCGGCGGCTACACCACACTTGCGGCGCTCACCTTCAAAGATTTCTTCAAAGCCGGGGCGAGTTATTTTGGCATCAGCGACCTGGAAGCCCTGGAACAGGATTGCCATAAATTTGAGGCACGCTATAACGCGAGTTTGATTGGCCCACACCCGCAGGCTAAAGAGCTATACAAAGCGCGTTCGCCGATTCATCACACCGAGCGGCTTTCGTGCCCGATTATTTTGTTTCAAGGACTCGATGACAAAATCGTCCCGCCCAATCAAGCAGAAATGATGTTTGTGGCGTTGCAACAAAAACAGATTCCTGTTGCCTACATCACTCTGGAAGGCGAAGGTCACGGTTTTCGCAAAGCTGAAAACATCAAGCGCACGTTGAACGCCGAACTCTATTTTTATTCACGGGTTTTCGGGTTTGCGGTTGATGTGCAATTGGACGACGACTTGTTGAAAGGTTTCCATAATTTTCCGCCGTCATAGAATGCAGCCTTCGACTGCTCCTTCAACTTGAAATGATTGCGGAAAACCCCGGTTAGTCATTCTTTCAAGATGGCAGATGTTCAGAGTAATCCCGCGTACTCGGCTCGACGGATGGCTTCAAGTCGCGAGTGAGCATTCAGTTTGCGCAGAATGTGTTGCACGTGGTTGTGAACCGTGGTGCGGCTGACGTGCAGTTGCTGGGCAATGGTTGCTGTGGTGATGCCTTTGGCGAGCAGACGCAAAATCTCCAGTTCACGATTGGTCAATCCGATGTCGTGGGCGGCGGCGCGCGTCGAAGCCATCAAGGTCGTTACCTGCTCGGTGGGTAACTGGGTTTCGTGAACGACGAAATCGCGCACTAAAACTTCCAGCTTTTTCCGCACATCGATTTGCCGGATAACATGAATTGAATAGGGTGATGTCAGGTTTGACTCATTGGCGATCAGGATGGAAATGTTGCACCATTTTCTGCCTTCGACGGTTTGCACCTGTAAATCGAAATTGCTGATTGGATGATGTTGTCTGACCGATTGCTGAATCATGCAGTCCCGCGAACAAACCGCTCCGCACTCATCCGTGCCTTGAAGAATCGAACCACAGGATTTGCCTAACACGTCGCGCATCGGCAGCCCAAACAGCCTTTCCGCAGCCTGATTCCAGGCGACAATCAGCCCGTTACCATCAACGGCAAACGCGGAATCCGAAGTGCTATCCACCAGTGATTTAATCTCTCGAAGCCGCATGTTGATACCTGCTTAATTAAAATGGCATGGTCTGATTATGGTACGAGTCAGGCTGAAAACGCAATCGCTTCATTGCCGCCTGACCGAAGTCCGAACCCACAGTAATCAGGCGAAAGTAACCGATTCACCCGCGCGCCACTTCTGCCAACCGCCCGAACTCGTCGTTTCGCCCAATTCAACACGCCAATCAAAAAAATGATGTGATGTGATTATTGTCCCTGCGGCAAGGAAAAGTGATGATAGAGGACAAAGATGTATGTTTGTGATGTGAATCAACATGATTTTATCAAAAGCAACAGCTTACGGAATTCGAGCGCTGGTTTATCTGGCGAATCACTCGGATTCTACGCTATGCAGTTTGCAAGAGATTGCCGAATCCGAACAGATTCCGCCGGTGTATTTGCGTAAATTGCTGGGCGAATTGCGCCGCCACCGCTTGCTGCGTTCCGTCAAAGGCATTCATGGCGGCTATGAACTTTTGCGCGCCCCGCAAAGCATCACGCTCTGGGAAGTCTTTCGTGTGCTCGAACCAGACCCTTATCTGGACAGTTGCATACTGGCTTGCGGGGTGTGTCAATCGCCAAACTCTTGCGCCCTGCATGAAGACTGGCAACAATGGCGGCAGAGTTTACTCGCACTGTTGCAGAAAAAGACGATTGCCGAGCTGGCATCTTCAAAACGCAGTTACCAGACCGTGGAAATCGCCGAAATTTAATTGCGCCTTTACGGCTGAGATGCCGGATAAAATTCAGCAAAATTCGGAGTCGGTTTTATGTCAGGTAGAGTGATTATAGTCAAAATATTGTGTGTGTTTATTGGGATTTTCATCCTCTTTGCCGGTTTCACGCAACAGGCAACAGCGCAAACGCCGCCCGCCGGCGCAATGGATTTCGAGAAGCGTTGTTACAGTTGTCACAACATCAATGGCGGCGATAAAAAAGGTCCCGATTTAAAAGGTGTAACCGAACGGCGCTCGAAAGAATGGTTGCGCGAATTCATTCAAGCGCCCGCCGCCCTGAATCGCAAAGGCGATGCGGATGCCAACGCGCTGTTTAAGAAATTCGCTCCCGAAGTCATGCCCGACCAGGCGCTCACAGCGGAGCAGATTTATGGTATCTTAACGCTTATTGAGTCTCTCACCAAAAAAGGCGAGACCTTTATTCCGGCAGGCGCAAAACTCTATCGTCCAATCGAAGCAGGCGACATCGACGCGGGGCGCGACACTTTCGCGGGCAAAGTCGGTCTCAATAACGGCGGCACTTCCTGCATCGCCTGTCACAATGTCAACGGCATAGGCAGTTTCGGCGGTGGCACGCTTGGACCCGATTTGACTGCCGTCAATGCCAAGTACAAAGACCCCGAATTGATTTCAATTTTACAGAACCCGAATTTCCCGACGATGAAAAGCGTTTTTGGCGCAAAGCCTTTGACCGATGAAGAGATTGTCCGCCTCTTCGCTTATTTTCAAAACGCCAAATTCACTTATCCGGCGGCGCAAACCCAGTCACCGGTCGCGCCGCTCAACTTGTGGTTTCCAGTAATCGGTTTCGTCGCCCTGGTGTTGTCACTTGTGGCGCTCAATCGCATTTGGAGAAATCGGCTTCGCGGCGTGCGCGAAGAACTGGTGCGGAGGAATAAACATTGAATTGGATTAAAGATTTAATCAGTCCCGAAACGCGCTCCTGGGAAGAGTTCTATCGCAATCGCTGGCAGCATGACAAAGTCATACGCAGCACCCACGGCGTCAATTGCACCGGCGGTTGCAGTTGGAATGTCTATGTCAAACAGGGCATCGTCACCTGGGAGATGCAGGCGCTCGATTATCCTTTGCTGGAAGATGGCTTGCCGCCTTATGAACCACGCGGCTGTCAACGCGGCATCTCTTATTCGTGGTATCTCTATTCGCCCATCCGCATCAAATACCCTTACATTCGCGGCGCTTTGCTTGATTTGTGGCGCGATGCGCGACGCGATTTCGATGACCCGGTTGCCGCCTGGGAAGCCCTCGTCAGCGATGAAGAATCGCGCGCCCGTTATCAACGCGCCCGTGGCAAAGGGGGTTTTCGGCGCGGCGATTGGGACGAGTTGCTTGAGTTGATTTCCGCCTCGGTCATCTACACCATCAAAAAACATGGCTCAGATCGCATCACGGGATTCTCGCCTATCCCGGCAATGTCTTTCCTGAGTTACGCCGCAGGGGCGCGCTTCCTGCAACTGCTCGGCGGCGTCAACCTCAGTTTTTATGATTGGTATTGTGACCTGCCGCCGGCTTCACCGGAAATCTGGGGCGAGCAAACCGACGTTGCCGAAAGCGCCGACTGGTATAACTCGAAATTCATGGCGGTGATGGGGTCAAACCTCAACATGACGCGCACGCCCGATTGCCACTTCGCCGCCGAATCGCGTCACAATGGCACCAAGATGGTCGTGCTGGCGCCAGACTTCAATCAGGTCGCCAAGTATGCAGACCAGTGGATTCCGCTGCATGCCGGGCAAGACGGACCCTTCTGGATGGCGGTCAATCACGTCATTCTCAAAGAGTTTCATGTTGAAAAACCGACACCCTATTTTTTGAACTACGTCAAACGCTACACCGATTCGCCTTTCTTAGTGAACCTTGAAAAGCAAGATGAGAGCTACGCGCCAGACCGCTTGCTGCGCGCCAATCAACTCGACCGCTATAAAAATGAAGAAAACGGCGACTGGAAATTTTTAGTCTATGATGCGCTCTCGAACGAAGCGCGAATGCCCGGCGGTTCGATGGGGCATCGCTGGGGACAGGAACAAGGCAAATGGAACCTTGAATTCAAAGACGCCAGCGACGGGTCAGAAATAGACCCGCAATTATCTTTCATTGAAACTTACGACGAACTTGTTTCTGTAGCCTTTCACGAATTCGCTTCGGGCTTTGTCTTTCGTCGTCAGGTTCCGGCAAAACGCATACAGACCACGGACGGCGAACAACTCGTGACGACCGCTTACGATTTATTGCTCGCGCAATTCGGCGTCAGTCGCGGACTCAAGGGCGATTACCCCGACAACTACGAAGATGCGCGCTACTCCTATACGCCCGCCTGGCAGGAGCAATTCACAGGCGTAAGCCTTGAGACGGTCATCAAGTTCGCCCGCGAATGGGCGTCAACCGCCGAGGCTACCGAAGGCAAATGCTCGGTCATCATCGGCGCGGGTATCAATCACTGGTATCACAACAACCTGATGTATCGCGCCGCCATCACCGCTTTGATGTTGTGCGGTTGTGTAGGCAAAAACGGCGGCGGCTTGAATCATTATGTCGGGCAGGAAAAACTGGCGCTCGTTGGTTCGTGGTCAACCATTGCTTTTGCCCGCGATTGGGTTCCGGCAGTGCGTCTGCAAAACGCGCCATCCTGGCATTACGTTCACAGCGAGCAGTGGCGTTATGAAGGCAACTTCACCGAATATCACACCGTGCCGCCAAACGCCGACGCGAACGGCGCAGCAAGCCTTGCCAGCGGTCACGCCATTGATTTACAGGCAAAAGCCGTGCGCTGCGGTTGGCTGCCTTTCTATCCGCAATTCGATAAACCGAATCGGCAAATCGTCAACGATGCAATGCGCGCCGGCGCAAAGAGCGATAAAGAGATCGTTGATTACACGGTTCGTCAACTTCAACAAAAGCACATTCATTCAACGATGGATAATCCGAGCGCCCCGGAAAACTGGCCTCGCGTGTGGTTCATCTGGCGCGGCAACGCTTTGATGTCGAGCGCCAAAGGTCATGAGTTTTTCCTCAAACATTATCTCGGCACGCATCACAACGACGTTGCCGAAGAGTGCGCCGAAGGCTTCGTCAAAGACGTGTTGATGGACGGCGACGCGCCGCAAGGCAAAATGGATTTGGTGGTTGATTTGAATTTCCGCATGGATACTTCGGCGCTCTATTCCGACATCGTGTTGCCTGCGGCGACGTGGTACGAAAAAGCCGATTTGAATTCAACCGATATGCATTCGTTCATTCACCCGCTGTCGGAAGCGGTGCCGCCTTGCTGGGAATCGCGCAGTGATTGGGACATCTTCCGCGCGCTCGCAAAAAAAGTCTCCGAGCTTGCCGAAAAACATCTGCCTGTGCCGGTGAAAGATTTAGTGGCGTCGCCGCTCGCGCATGACACACCGGATGAACTGGCGCAACCTTCGATCAAAGACTGGGGCAAAGGCGAATGCGAACCCGTGCCCGGAAAAACCATGTCGCATCTTACGGTTGTCGAGCGTGATTATCCGAATCTTTACCATCAATTCATCTCGCTTGGACCACTGGCAAAGAAAAACGGCATGGGGGCGCACGGAGTGAAGTATGCAGTCGCCGACGTTTACGATGAAGTGCTGGAATCGCAACATTACGCCTTGAGCGAATGGAATGGGCAGCGCTATCCATCGCTGCGCAGAGCCGAAGAAGCGGCGGACATGATTTTGTTATTCGCGCCGGAAACCAATGGCGAGCTTGCCTATCGCGCCTATCAATTCGTCGAAAAGAAAGTCGGCTTGCCGCTCGCAGACCTCGCCGAAAAGAGCCGTCACGCGAGAGCCACTTACAAAGACCTGCAATCGCAACCGCGCCGTTTGCATAACAGCCCCATCTGGTCTGGATTGATCAATGACGGACGGGCGTATTCGGCATTCACATACAACTACGAAAAGCTGGTTCCCTGGCGAACCCTCACCGGACGGCAGCAATTTTATTTAGACCACGAAGGCTACATCGCATTTGGCGAAAACCTGCCGACCTATAAACCTGTGCCTAAGCCTGCGCAGTACGGCGACCTCAAACACAGCCGCACCGACGGCAAGACGCTGGCATTGAATTACCTGACGCCGCATGGCAAGTGGCACATTCACTCGACCTATTCGGACAACCATCGAATGATGACCCTGTCGCGGGGTTGCGAGCCGCTGTGGATAAACGATGAAGACGCGGCGGCGCTTGGCATCAACGACAACGATTGGGTCGAAGCCTACAACGACAATGGCGTAGTCTGCACCCGCGCCATCGTCAGTGCGCGTATTCCGCGCGGCATTTGCATTCAATACCACTCGCCGGAGCGCACGCTGTCAGTGCCGAAATCGCCTATGCGAAATAACCGTCGTGCCGGCGGTCACAACAGCTTGACGCGCATACGCTTGAAACCGGTGTTTATGGTCGGCGGTTACGGACAGTTCACTTATCACTTCAATTACTGGGGACCGACGGGTGTCAACCGCGACACCTTCGTGTTGGTGCGCAAGATGGAGAAAGTTAATTGGTGATAAAACAGTCGAGAGGCAAGAGTCTGGAGTTGAGAGTCGGAGACAACCGCAGCCGCCTATCGCTCCATTCACTCCAGACTCTTGCCTCTCGACTCCAGACTTTTACGGAGAAGATATGGATGTTCGCTTACAAATTTCGATGGTCTTTCATCTCGACAAGTGCATCGGCTGTCACACTTGTTCGATAGCCTGCAAAAATGTTTGGACTGACCGCAAAGGCGCGGAATACATGTGGTGGAATAATGTCGAGACCAAACCCGGAACCGGCTATCCGACGGCGTGGGAAGACCAGGAAAAATACAAAGGTGGTTGGGAGCGTAAAAACGGGCAGCCCGAATTGAAGATGGGTGGGCGCGTGCTGCGCGTCTTGAATGTTTTTCACAATCCCTATATGCCCAAGCTTGATGATTATTACGAGCCTTGGACGTATAAATACGAAGACCTGTTTAACGCGCCGGAAGGCGCAGACCAACCGACGGCGCGACCGATTTCGATGGTCACGGGACAACCCATGAATATCGAAGCGGGACCGAATTGGGATGACGATTTGAGCGGTTCGCCTATCTATGCCGCCAACGACCCGAACTTCGCTGCGCTCACCGACAAACAACGCCAGGAGTTGTTCGAGATTGAACGACTGGTCTTTTTCTATCTGCCGCGCATCTGCAATCACTGCTTGAACGCTGGCTGTGTGGCGGCTTGTCCATCGGGAGCGATTTACAAACGCGGCGAAGACGGCATCGTTTTAATCAATCAGGAAGTCTGTCGCGGCTGGCGTATGTGCGTGACCGCTTGCCCATACAAAAAGACCTTCTATAACTGGTCAACCGGCAAAAGCGAAAAGTGCATTCTGTGTTTCCCGCGCCTTGAAACCGGGCAAGCGCCCGCCTGTTTTCATTCCTGTGTCGGCAGGATTCGTTATCTCGGCGGCTTGCTCTATGACGCAGACAAAATCCTTGACGCGATGAATGTGCCGGATGACCAACTGGTTGAAGCGCAGCGCGATTTAATCCTTGACCCGTTCGACCCGGAGGTGCGCGAAGCGGCGCTCAGAAACGGCATAGATGACGCGACGCTGGAAGCCGCGCGCCGTTCGCCGGTTTACAAATACGTCAAAGAGTGGAAACTCGCTTTGCCTTTGCATCCCGAATTTCGCACCCTGCCGATGTTGTTTTATGTGCCGCCGCTGTTGCCGGTGATGGCGAATACCGATGATGGAACTTACGACACGGCAAATGCTGAGTTGTTTTCGCCAATCGAAAAAGCGCGCCTGCCGATGCAGTATCTGGCGAAACTATTTTCCGGCGGCAACCTTGAACCCGTCCGCTATGCCTTGAAGAAACAGTATGCCGTGCGTTTGTTCAAACGTCTGGATACCGTAGGCGATATGGATAAGGTTGTGGTCAAGCACGCCCTCAACGAAGTCAAGATGAACGAAGCGGAAGCCGAAGCGGTGTACCGGTTGACTTCGTTGCCGACGATGGATGAACGCTTCGTGATTCCGCCGTCGCACAGAGAAGAAGCGATGCAGATGTTGAGCGATGATTTTCTGATGGACAGGGGCGAAGCCGGTATGGGCTTTCGCGACCGACCGGCGCGCGGCGCGTAACTTCAGAATGAGGGCTTGATGATGATTTGGATAGCACTTGATTGCGGCTGTGCCGCAGGAACTGCGAGACTGCAATGAAACAACCTTATGAAATTTATGCCGATTTGCTCGATTATCCGACCGCTGATTGGCTGTCGCGCATAGCCGAAGGCAAATGCTTGATGAATCAGAAACCCTTGGCGAGCGCCGCACGGTTGCTGGAATTTCTGCAAGCGGTGGAAGACTTGTCGCTGGCAACACTTCAGGAACGCTATACGCAGACCTTCGATTTGAATCCGGTGTGCAATCTGGAAATCGGTTATCACCTGTTTGGCGAAAATTATAAGCGTGGCGTTTTTCTGGCGAAGCTGCGCGAAACCGAAACCCCGTTTGCCTTGGGACAAGCGCGACAGTTGCCCGATTACTTGCCAGTGTTATTGCGCTTGCTTGTGAAACTTGAAGACGCGGAACTGCGCGGCGCGTTGATAACCGAATGCCTGATTCCGGCGCTTGATTTGATGACCGCGGCTTTGCAAAAAGCTGAAAACTTTTACGGCAGTTTGATAGCGGCAATCGCTGCGACCTTGAAAGACGAAGCGCCGCAAGCAAACGCCAATGTCGAAGCGTCGGCGTGGCGCAAGAGCGTCGGATTGCCGGTGTTGCAATCGCATCCATTTTGATTGGCTAAATGAGAGGTCAGGTTTATGTACGATAATCTTTTTTTCATCATCATTCCTTATGCCGTAGTCATCCTGGCTGTCGTCGTGAGTGTGCAACGCTATATCAAAAAGCCTTTCACTTATTCGAGCCTGTCCTCGCAATTTCTGGAAAGCGGCGAACTTTTTTACGGCTCAGTCTCCTGGCACATTGGCATTCTGGCGCTGTTTTTCGGGCATTTGATCGGCTTGCTGTTTCCGCGACAGGTCTTGTGGTTTAACGGCGTGCCTTTGCGGTTGTACCTGCTTGAAAGCATTGGGCTGTTATTCGGTTTGATGGCGCTTGCGGGGCTGGTGAATTTAATTATCCGTCGTCACACCTCTGCGCGCATTCGCGCCGTCACCTCAAAGATGGACATCGTGGTGCTGTTGTTGTTGCTCACCCAAGTCGGGCTGGGCATTTACATCGCCATTTTTTATCGCTGGGGGTCGTCGTGGTATGCGACTTCACTGGTGCCTTACCTGCGTTCGTTATTTACCCTGCAACCCGATTTAGCGATGATGGCGCCGTTGCCGCTCGGTGTAAAACTTCATGTGTTAAATGCCTGGTTGTTGCTTGCGGTGTTTCCGTTTTCGCGCCTTGTGCATATGTTGGTCGTGCCGATTCCCTATTTGTGGCGACCTTATCAACTGGTGATGTGGAATTGGAATCGCAAAAAGATTCGCGGTCAGGCATGGCATCCGAAACCGCACCCGGCAGAAGTGGCTGCGCCATTAAGCGTCGAACCGACAGCAACGAATCGTCCGGCAATTACGAGGTGAGAAGATGAGTTTGAGGACAGCAAAAATCGTCTCTCTGCTGGTGACCATCACCGGGGCAATCGTTTTGTGGCAAGGCGCTAGTTTCAGTTCGCTCGGCAATCAACAAGGCTACGAGCCTGTGCAACCCATCAACTTTTCGCACAAGTTGCACGCCGGAGATAATCAGATTGCCTGCCTCTATTGTCACACGGGCGCGGATAAATCGAAGGTTGCGGGCATCCCCGCCGCTTCGACCTGTATGAATTGTCACAAGCGAATTTTGAAAGATTCGCCGGAAATTCAAAAGATTGCTCAAGCAGTTGACGAAAACCAGCCCATCGAATGGGTGAAGGTCAACGATTTGCCGGATCACGCGGTGTTCAATCACAGTCGTCACGTCGTCGCTGGTCTCAAGTGCCAGCAATGTCACGGCGCGGTGGAAACGATGGATAGAATCTCGCAAGCCGACCCGCTGTCAATGGGGACTTGTGTGACCTGTCACCGCTCGCATCGCGAAGTGACGCTGGATGCAGCGGGCAGACCGGTGGTGACTGAAGAAGCGACCGCGAAAAAATTGATGGCTTCGACGGATTGTTCGGTTTGTCATCATTAAAAAAGTGATGAGTGATGAGGTTAGAACACACCTTTCACCACACTCATCACTCATCACTCATCACTCGGAAGAGAGTCTTATGACCGAAGAGAAACTTTGGCAAATCATCAAACGGCAAGATGCCGACGAACGCGAATCGGGCGATGCGCCGCGCTCAACGATGCCGCGTCGCGCGTTTATCGAATTGGTAGGTTTTTCGATTGCGGCTGCGGCACTCAGCGGTTGCCGCGCCCCGGAACAGAAAATTATTCCTTACGTGAACCAGCCGGTTGAATTCACGCCCGGCGTTGCCAACTGGTATGCCTCGGTGTGCGGCGGTTGCCCGGCGGCTTGCGGCACACTCGTCAAAGTGCGCGACGGTCGCCCGATTAAACTCGAAGGCAATGCCGAACATCCGGTAAGCCAAGGCGGACTTTGCGCCCTTGCTCACGGTTTGGTATTCGGGCTTTATGACAGCGAACGCTTGCGCCAACCGTTAATCAAATCGCAAGCGGCAACCTGGGAAGACGCTGACCAGCAAATCAACTGGCAACTCACGACCATTAAACAATCGGGCGGCAAAGTGCGCCTGCTCAGTTCGCCGACTACCAGTCCGACTTCACGCGAAACCATCGATAATTTCCTCAAGCAATTCACCGATGGCAAACACATCGTCTATAGCGCCGTTTCAAATTCAGCGATTCGTGAAGCGCATCAGCAAACGCATCACCTCGCGGCTTTGCCCAGGTTTCATTTCGACAAAGCGAAAACGATTGTGAGTTTCGGCGCGGATTTTCTCGGCGCGTGGATT
Organism: Acidobacteriota bacterium; assembly: GCA_040754075.1. Classification (NCBI taxonomy): domain Bacteria; kingdom Pseudomonadati; phylum Acidobacteriota; species Acidobacteriota bacterium. The sequence goes on along the minus strand of JBFMDH010000003.1, from coordinate 375,928 downwards.
TCGCCGGTGCAATTCACCCGCGCTTATACGGCGGCGCGCAATCTCCAACCTGAGCAGCACGAGTTATCGCATCACATTCAATTTGAATCGCGTTTGTCCTTGACCGGCAGCAACGCCGATAAGCGTGTGAAGGTTTCGCCCGCCGAAGAGATAGGGGCGTTGTTAATGCTTGCGAAGTTGATTGCCGTGAAAGCCAGAGTTGCCAATCAAAGTGATTTTGCCGCTATCCCTGCCGAACGCTTGCCTGCGAAAGTTCGACAAGTTGTCGAACAAGCCGCTGAACAATTAATTCGCCATCGCGGCGCATCGCTGGTCATCAGCGGCGCAAACAACACGGACGCGCAGCAGGTTGTCAATTTCATCAATCAGACGCTGGGCAATTATGGCAAAACGCTTTTCATCAGCAACGCGGCGCAACCACGCATTGAAAACGATAGCGACATGGTTGAACTGGTGCGCGAGATGAACGCCGGTGAAGTCGCCGCGTTGATTATCGTGGATGCCAATCCGGCTTATGATTTTTACAACAGCCATGAATTCAAAAACGGGCTGGCAAAAGTTGGCTTGAAGGTTTCGCTCAACGCATACCTTGATGAAACCTCTGCACTGGTTGATTATGTCTGCCCGCGAAATCATCAGCTTGAATCCTGGGATGATGCCCAGCCCGTGACCGACGTTTTCAGTTTGAGTCAACCGACGATTGCGCCACTGTTTCAAACGCGAAGCTGGCAAGAGAGCCTGTTGCGTTGGAGCAATGACGAGCGCAAATTTTACGAGGTATTGCGAGCGCGTTGGCAAGCGCAGCTTTTCCCGCAACAAACCAAACATGCGAGTTTCGATGAATTCTGGGACAACGCCCTGCACGATGGCGCATTCGTTATTGAAGCGACGCCCCCGGTAACGCCCGCCACTTTTTCCGCTGATGATTTGAGCGCGGCGGTCAAACGTTTAACACAACGCGCTGATGAAACGGCGGGCAAATTGTACCTGACGCTTTATGAAAAGATTGCTTTGCGCGATGGCTCGCAGGCAAACAACCCCTGGTTACAGGAATTGCCCGACCCGATTACCAAAGTGACCTGGGATAATTATGCCTGCATCTCGCCGGCGCTTGCCGCAAAGTTGCAACTCGAAGATGGTCGGGTCATTCGCATCAGCAAAGGCGATACGGTTGTCGAACTTCCGGTTTACATTCAAACCCACCAACACGACGATTGCGTGGCGATTGCGGTTGGATATGGCAGAACCCGCGCCGGCAAAGTCGGCAATGGGGTTGGCGTGAACGCTTATCCGTTGGTGGCTTTCGATAACGGCGCGTTTCAGTATCAAACGTCAGACATCACGATTGAAAAAACGCCTGCCAAAGTTGAACTGGCATTGACGCAACGCCACAACACGCTTGATGGCAGACCGCTGATTAAAGAAGTGTCGCTTGCGGAATTCCTCGAAGGTCACACGGAAAACCAGGGCAAAATCGAACATCCGAAAAGCATCTGGCAAGACCACGCCTATCCTGAACACAAATGGGGTATGGTGGTTGACCTCAATGCCTGTACGGGTTGTTCGGCTTGTTTGTTGAGTTGTCAGGCGGAAAACAATGTGCCGGTGGTCGGCAAAGACGAAGTGCGGCGGCAACGCGAAATGCACTGGCTGCGAGTTGACCGATATTACGAAGAGGAGAAAGAGCAGGAGCGGGTGATTTATCAACCGGTGATGTGCGCGCAATGCGAGAACGCGGCGTGCGAAAGTGTCTGCCCGGTGCTGGCGACTGTGCATAGCAGCGAAGGGCTGAATATGCAGGTTTACAATCGCTGCGTCGGCACGCGCTATTGCGCCAACAACTGCGCCTACAAGGTGCGCCGCTTCAACTGGTTCGAGTATCAACATCCAGACCCGATTGCCAACCTCGCGCTCAACCCGGATGTCACGGTGCGCACACGCGGGGTGATGGAAAAATGCACCTTCTGTGTGCAACGCATTGAAGAAGTGAAAATCCGCGCGCGCAATGAAGAACGCGAAATCATCGACGGTGAAATTCAAACCGCCTGCCAGCAGAGTTGCCCTGCACAAGCAATCACCTTTGGCGATTTGGTCAATCTCGAAAGCCGCGTCAATCGCTTCAAACACGACAAGCGCGATTTCATATTGCTTGAAGAATTGAATCTGCGCCCGGCAATCAGCTATCTGGCAAAGGTGCGAAATATTCAGGAGGAGAAGGCATAACTATGGCTGTGGCGTTTGAAAAAATCGTTCACGAAGAGAGTAAGTCAGACACTTCGCCTGAAGCGCTCTCGCCGCTTCGCAAACCGCTCATCGAAGGCGACAAAAGTTACGGCGAAGTTACGGAAGACATCTGTAGCCTGCTTGACAGAAAACCCGGCGTCGGTTGGTGGACGGCATTTCTCTCGGCTTTTGTGGTGATGTGCGCCGGAATCATTGCCACCGCGCACACCGTCAACACCGGCATCGGCACATGGGGATTGAATAAAACCGTGGGCTGGGCTTTTGACATCACCAATTTCGTTTTCTGGATTGGCATCGGTCATGCCGGAACTTTCATCTCGGCGATTCTTTTTCTGTTCAATCAGAAATGGCGCACCTCGGTGAATCGCTCGGCGGAAGCCATGACGTTGTTTGCGGTGATGTGCGCGGGAATTTTTCCGGTCATTCACATGGGGCGACCGTGGCTGTTTTACTGGATATTGCCGTATCCCAATCAACGCGGCTCGTTGTGGGTCAATTTTCGCTCGCCCCTGGTGTGGGATTTCTTTGCGATTTCAACTTACTTCACCATCTCTGCGGTCTTCTGGTATCTCGGCTTGATACCTGATTTGGCGACGGCGCGCGACCGCACGGTGTCAAAATTTCGTCGCGCCGTTTACAAAGTGATGAGTCTCGGTTGGAACGGCTCGAATCATACCTGGTCGCGTTATGAAACGGTCTATATGGTGTTGGCGGCACTGGCGACGCCTCTGGTGCTTTCGGTTCACAGCATCGTCAGTTTCGATTTTGCGACCTCGGTGATCCCGGGCTGGCATTCGACCATCTTTCCGCCGTACTTCGTCGCGGGAGCGGTCTTCTCAGGTTTTGCGATGGTGATGACCTTGATGATTGCCGTCAGAAAATTGATGCGCCTCGAAAACTACATCACCGTGCAGCATCTGGAAAATATGTGCAAAGTGACGTTGTTGACCGGCTCGATTGTCTCCATCGCCTATCTTACGGAAATCTTCATCGGCTTTTACAGCGGCAATCCCAATGAATCCTTCGTCATCATCAATCGGGTGATGGGACCTTATGCCTGGGCATTCTGGACGATGGTGACCTGCAATGCCATCGTGCCGCAACTCTTCTGGTCGAAACGCATTCGCACTTCGATTCCGGCAATTTTCGTGCTGTCAATTCTGGTCAATGTCGGTATGTGGTTTGAACGCTTCGTCATTATTGTCACCTCGTTGCACCGCGATTTTCTGCCGTCAAGTTGGGCAAGCTATATGCCGACGCTCACGGAAGTAACGATTATGTTTGGCAGCTTCGGCATGTTTTTCACTTTCTTTCTGCTCTTTTTAAGGCTCTTTCCGGTCATCTCGATGAACGAAATCAAGGGGGTATTGCATTATGCTCGCCGTTAAAGCTTCAGCCAATGTTCGCTATCTCGCCATCTATTTCAAACGTGAAGATGATTTGAAAGCGGCGGCGATTGAAGCCCGCGAGTCGGGTTTTGAAATTCACGATGCGTTTACCCCGTTTGCGGTTCACGGGTTGGATAAAGCGGTCGGCTTGAAACGCTCGAAACTGACCTGGATTGCGTTTATCGCGGGAGCCGTCGGTTTGACTTTCGGACTCGGTTTGCAGGTGTGGACTTCGGCGTATGACTGGCCCTTGAATGTCGGCGGCAAACCGTTCAATTCGTTTCCGCTGTTTATCCCCGTGACCTTCGAGTTGATGGTGTTGTTTTCGGGATTGATTGCCATTGGCGTCCTGCTCATCAACAATCGTTTGTGGTTGTTCAGCAAAAAACAGACCTTTGACCGCGTCACCGATGACCGTTTCGTGCTGGTGTTAAAACAAGCCGATGCCGCCTTCGATGCCCGACGAGCATTTAAAATCGTCAATAAACACGGGGCGATTCGCGTCATCGAAGGAGATCAATTCGTATGAAAAAAAGGCTCGAATGGTTGACCGTCCTGCTGTTGCCTGTGGTGGTATGCGGCGGCTTGTATCTGCTTGGTCGGGATGTGACGGTACGCAATCGCGAGTGGACAACGCAGATGCAATATTCGCCCGCTTATCTTTCGCAGACTTCAAACCCGGTGTTGCCCAATCGCATGACCGCGCAGATGCCGGTCGAAGGCACCATTCCCAGAGGTTATAAACCGTTCCACTTTGGCGCGGGCGAAGCGGAAGCCGCAAGAGCCGGACGCGAATTGAAAAACCCATTTGCGCCGACGCCGGAAAATCTGGCGCGCGGGCAATACATCTACTCCAATTATTGCGCGGTGTGTCACGGCGCGACGGGCGGCGGTGATGGCGCGATTATTCCGAAATATCCCAATCCGCCTTCGTATAAAACCGAAACTTCAAAAAATCTACCGGACGGTCAGATGTTTCATGTCATCACGCTGGGACGCAAGGATATGCCGGCGCACGCCGCGCAGGTCGGAGTTGATGACCGTTGGAAAGTGATTCTCTACATACGCCAATTGCAGAGACAGTAAACAGAAAGGCAAAAGGCAAAAGGCAAAAGGCAAAAGTAATTCCTCAGCCTTGTTGATAATTGAAATTTTGCGCTGGAGGCGCAGAGGAGCTTAGCCAGTGGCGCAGCCCGTCGTCTCTACATCTCGGTTTCGGGCGGCTATGCCGCTTTGATGTGCGGAAAGGCTAAGCCTTTCCGCAAAGCTTATCGTCTGAAACTTGCGGCTACGCCGCCAATTGGGGCGTAGCCCCGAAAGAAAAATAGCGACTCAACGGTGAGTCCGAGACTCACCGCACATCAAAGCGGCACAGCCGCAATGCTTTTATAACGAATCAACGCAGGACGATATTGACCATCAAAACCAGGTGGTCAGATGTCGCTTTCTCGGCAGAAGAGTATCAGAACTATGTGAGAGTAATTATGGCAAATCAGGCATTCATAACAGCGCGCGAGCAGAAAATCCTGACCGCTTCCTTCATCGTTGGCGGAGTTGGTTTGCTCGCCGGATTGATGTTCGCAAGCCCGAGAGCGTGGGCAGGAGTGTTGCTCAACGCTTTTTATTTCCTGACGCTGGCGCTTGGCGCAATGGTTTTTTTGAGCATTTATCATGTCTCGAACGCCGGCTGGAGCGCGGTCATTCGCCGCATTCCCGAAGCGATGATGAATTATCTGCCGCTTGGCGCGATGGCTATGCTCACGGTCTTTTTCGGCAGACACACGCTCTACGAATGGACCCATTTTTCATCAGCGGAAGCGAGCGCCGGATTGCACCTGAAACTGACGTTTTTGAACACGCCGTTTTTCTTTGCGCGCATGTTGGTGGCGCTGGCGTTATGGACAGTGTTTGCCTGGCTCATGGTCAGAGAATCACATCGGCAGGATGAAGACCGGTTGCCCGCACACACGACGCGGAGCAAAAAACTGTCGGCAATTTTTCTGGCAGTCTTTGCCATCACTTTTTCGCTGGCGAGTTTCGATTGGCTCATGTCGCTTGAAGCCGAATTCTACAGCACGATTTATGCCTTTTATTGTTTTTCGGGATTGTTTCTAAGCGGGATTGCGGCAATCACGGTTCTTGCCATTGTCTTGCATCGGCGCGGCGTATTGCCGCAACTCAACGCCGACCATCTGCACAATCTCGGCAAACTGGTCTTTGGATTTTCAACCTTCTGGGCATACATCTGGCTGTCGCAATACCTGTTGATTTATTACGCCAACATTCCCGAAGAGACCATTTATTACATACGCCGCACGCAAACCGGCGGCTGGAAATTTTTCTTCCTCTTGAACCTCTTTTTGAACTGGGTGTTGCCTTTCGCCTTGTTGATTTCGCGCCGCGCCAAACGCAGCGAAACGTTATTGCTGTGGGTGTGCGCGATTATTCTCGTCGGTCACTGGCTGGATTTGTATGTGATGATTTATCCGGCGTTGGGACTCTCATCCTTGCCCGGTTATGTTGACCTCACGCTGTTAATCGGTTTTGCGGCGCTCTTTGTGTGGGCGTTTGTTGAAGGCTTGAAGAAAGCCGCGTTGTTGCCCAAACACGACCCCTATTTGGCGGAGAGTCTGGCGCTGCATTCGGATGAAACGGAGGAAGAACCTGTTGCGTGGGACGCCAGCGCCTACCGCGCCCTGGCGCTTTCGACCATCGGGTTCGCGGTTAGCTTTGCGGCGTGGGGATTGATGGGGGCGCTGGCTCCGCGTTTTCGTGAACTCTACAACCTCACGCCTGTGCAAACTGCGATATTGATTGCCGTCCCGGTGTTGCTGGGTTCCATCGGTCGTTTGCCGCTGGGCATTCTTGCGGACAAATACGGCGGGCGCAAAGTATTCGGCTTGCTCTTATGTTTTTGTCTGTTTCCGGCAATTGGCGCGAGCTTCAGCAACTCTTATGCAAGCTTGATTGGTTGGGGTTTGTTGTTGGGTTTTGCGGGAACGAGTTTTTCGGTAGGCGTATCGTTCACCTCGAAATGGTTTCCGGCGCATCAACAGGGCATCGCGCTGGGAGTTTATGGGATGGGCAACATCGGGCAATCCATCGCTGTGTTTGGCGCGCCTGCTTTGGTTGCCGCCACCGGCAACTGGCGTGTGCCATTCTGGATATTCGGCGCGTTGGCAGGTCTATTCGGGTTGGTCTTTCTGGCATTAGCGCGTAACGCCGCTGTGCCTTCCCAACCGAAAAAGTTTGGCGAATATTTCGCCATCTTAAAACGCGAGCCGATTGCCTGGGTGTTGTCGTTATTCTATTTCCTGACCTTCGGCGGCTTCGTTGCGCTGAGCCTCTATTTGCCGACCCTGCTCAAAGATATTTTCGGGTTGACGATGACCGATGCGGGGGCGCGGGTTGCCGGTTTTGTGATTGTGGCAACCGCGATGCGACCCTTTGGCGGCGGACTAGCGGACAAATACGGCGGCGCGCGGGTGTTGTTTTTCGTGCTCGCAGGCATCACGCTTTTATCGCTTGGGTTGCTCTCATCAAACATGCTGGTTTTCACCATCGGAGTGTTAGGTTGCGCGGCGATGTTGGGCGCAGGCAACGGGGCGGTCTTCAAACTGGTGCCGGAATATTTCCCGCGCGAAACCGGAACCATCACTGGACTTGTCGGCGCGGCAGGCGGACTGGGCGGCTTTTTCCCGCCGCTGGTGTTAGGCGTGATTCGCGGACAAACCGGTTCCTATACGCTGGGGTTTATTTTCCTTTCGGTTTTTGCGCTTCTCTGTTTAGCCATGAATTATTTTATCTTCCTGCGCCACAGAGGCGAACCCTATGAAGCGGCAACAGCATGATGAGGATGAAGATGGGCATTCACACATATCAGAGTGGCAATTAGGCATCACCTTGAAATCTACGAGTGGGCGCGCCTTGATCTGACTCTGACGACATCCCTCGAATTGACCGCCAATGAGTTGTGAGAGTTGCCAGACAGGGTGCGCGACGTTTGCTTAACGAACGCGCTAAACGGGATATTTTGGTCAAACAAGAAGTTGATATGGCGTCAAGCGGTTTGAAAATTCAGTTTTCTTTGACTATCTGTAGTTGCCGGTTGATGACTTATCTGTTGACCGCCACGCAAGACCTTTCGCCCGTTGCACACCGCTCCGGCGGGTAATTATCCGGCGAGTGCCTCACTGCAAGATTTCGCCAAGCAAATAATCTATAACCTCTTTAGCGGAGTAGTCGGTTTTACCGGAACTCAGAAATTGCCTGACCTTTATCAAATCATCGCCACTCGTCACCAGCGGCGGCTCAATATAGCCGTTTTTGCGGCGTTGCGGGAAACCCGCTGTTGCCACCAGGGTATTACATAAACACACTTTGCCGATGGTATCTTCGAGTTGCCTGTCTTTTTTCAGGTAAGCCTCGACAGGCTCCGCCGGACAACGATAGCCGAGTGCGCCATCAGCGCGTTTGAACAGTGTACGTAGAAAACCCAGATCGCAAATCCGAGAACGCGCTTGATAAATTTCTTTCTCTGACAAGGTGTCTTCAAGTATGACTATTTTGAAAGGAAAACCTGTCGGCGAAGCTATAGAACTCGTGCAAACTTTTACCTTTTGATGGAGTACCTTGCCCAGCAATCGCTTTTTCAATTCCGGCTCCATGCCTGATTCATTGCAAAGGGCAAACGCCGTTCCCACCTGAATCCCCGCTGCCCCTGCATCCAAGGCTTTCTGCAATTGCGCCGGATGTCCATACCCCCCTGCCAACCAGAAAGGCAATCCCAACTGCCGTACCTTTGCCAACTCTACAGCATCTTTGTCGCTATAAATTGGCTCGCCCGCTTCATTCAGTTGCAGCGCGCCACGCGGTGGCGCATTGTGTCCGCCAGCCGTGTGACCTTCGATTACGAAACCGTCCACCTTGCCTTCGCTGCGTTTGAGCAGAGCTTGCGCCAACCCTGTCGAAGCGATAATCGGCAGGAAACGCGGGCGTTTGAGTTGTCCGATGATGTTGGTGATGCCAGAGAAAACTTGCTGCGGATCGAAATGCATATGGTAGGCGTCGTCATGGTCTGCGCCCACGACATTGAGGCGATACTTCGTTGATAAGTGCATTGCCAGTTTATTCAAGACTCCGGCAATCTGTGTGGGAATGCCCGCGCCCATCAACACAAAATCCACACCGGCGAGCATCGCGCCATAGAGCGACGCGAGGTTAGGCAATTGCACTTTTTCAAGTAGGTTGATGCCGACCAAACCGGTATGATTTTCTTTGGCAAGAAAGACTTCAACGAAATTGGCGATGACCGTGAGTTGATCAAGAAACCTCGATGGACGAACCGTATAAGCAGGCAATGTTTTGTAAGGATGCGGTGGGGTTTTTCCCTTGGGAATATAATAACGATGCAAAATATTTTGCACCGCTTCCGGTATAGGAAAATGGCTCAAGGCGCGGCGGATGTGTCCTGCAAGGTCGCCATCCATCAAGCGACTGATTAACACGCGACTGAGTCCGGTTCCTGATACCACGCCCAACTGTCCGGTCTGTGAAACGGCTTTCGCCAATCGCCAATCCGAAATTGCTACGCCCATTCCGCCTTGAATAATCATTGGCAAATTCATGCCTGACACCTTCATTCTTAATGCGCCCTGCTGATCGCTTTAAAGGGGTTGCAAACAATCCGCGAGATGCCAGTGCTTTGCCGCAAACCTTCCGGCACAACGTTGGCAATGACAACGATTATTCTTTACTCTTGCGGGTATGTCTGCGAAGGGATTTATCCTAAACCCAGAAACCGCACGAACGCCAGTGTGACGAGCGGTTCCAAACGACCTGCGAAGCTGTTGGTAATCAACGAAGGCGCGTAAAGCATTGCCTAAGCTCCGTGTGTTTTCGGAATGAACGGCTATACTTTCACCTCCACTCGTTCAGTTTACGCTTTCACTTAATAATCATCGGTAGGATGTTTGGTAGTTTGCCAGTCATCCTGCGCTAAATCAGACTGCCGGAGATTGGGGCACAGGTAAAGTTCAGAGTCCAGCCTGAAGGCTAGCAAGTCACCCTAAAGCGTGGACTCTCAACTTCGCGCCTCTACCAATCTCATTAGTTTGGATTTAGATTTAATTTACCCGCCTGATCCGCTATCCCATTGCAAAAAGAGGTCAGGCGCAAACCGGTTATTGGTGAACTCCATGACCGTCGGCGCTTCCGGCAAATTGAATCTCCTGAATTTCAGGCACATCAAAGGGTGTCCGGCGGCTGGTGACGCGCACAAAAAATTTGTCAGCCATTGGTCGCGCGACGCGCTGACAATGAAACGACACCACCAGATCACCGGCTTTGCCATTCTTGAAGTTGTAAACATAGAGACAGGGTAAGCCTTGAGCTTTTTTCTCATCATCGTGAACCACAACATAGCGCCCCTTTAACAGAACATCCAAAAGTTTGACGGTATCAGGAAAGTCAACGACCGCCTGGTCACGGCGCAGATTTTCGGCTTGTCCGGTTTGCAACAAGGCTCCAGCAGAAAACATCGCTATCATCAAAAAAGCAAATATAAGACGTTTCATCATTACTTCCTTCCGGGCTGTTCATTCAGCCACATACTAATTTCATGACCACTGAAGACTAGCGGACTTGTTTGTCCCTTTTTGTATTTTTGCGCTTTGACAGGGATTCAACAATAATGTGAATTCATCATTTTTATGATGCTTATGATGAGATGGGTAGCCGACCGCAAGGCATAAGCGAAGTTTGCCGGGATCGCGCCTTTGTCAAAAAGAGCTACCGGCATCGCGCCATAAGGTTTATAGTTTGCCCTCAACTTTTTAAATTTCGGAGAATTGTATGATTGATCGTCCGGTAGACCATTTACCCGATTTGAGCAGCGACTATTCGATAACCGGCGCGATGCGCGAGAGTTTTGCACGCGACGGGCATATTTATTTACCCGGGATTGCCACAACAGAAGAAATCAACGCCTATCGTCCGGTCATCACTGCCGCAGCACAACGCTACAACACCGAGACCCGCCAGCTCGAAGACCGCGATACTTATGGCAAAGCCTTTTTGCAAATCATGAATCTTTGGACGAAAGATGAAGGCGTCAAGCGGTTTGCTTTCGCCAAACGCTTCGCAAAAATTGCCGCCGAGTTGATGAATGTTAGTGGCGTACGGATGTATCACGACCAGGCGCTTTACAAAGAACCGGGCGGCGGCGCAACGCCTTATCATCAAGACCAGTTTTATTGGCCCCTCGACACCCCGCACACCATCACCATGTGGATGCCGCTGGTCGATATTACTTCAGAGATTGGCAGCATGACTTTTGTTTCGGGTTCGCACCGTTTAGGGTATCTCGACAAGTTGCCGATTTCCGATGAATCGCAGTCCGAATTTCAAAAATTGATTTCAGGGCGTGGGCTTTCGACCCACACTTATGGAGCGATGCGCGCGGGCGATGCGACTTTTCACGCCGGTTGGACTTTGCACAGCGCGCCCGCCAATCCGACAAACCGCATGCGCGAAGTAATGACCATCATTTATATGGCAGCGGATGCGCGCGTCGTCGCGCCCGACCATCCCAATCGTGAAGCCGATTTAGCCACCTGGATGCCCGGCATTAAACCCGGCGAAATCGCCGCCAGTCCGCTCAACCCGATTCTCTGGCAGAAGTAAATCGGTCACCCTGTTTTCCACAATTTTTCCAAGTGAACTTTATCTTCACGCTTTCTTTTTTCCATTAAAAAAAATTTGTAAAAAATTTTCTTGGTGAGCGATTTCCTTTCCGAATCGCGCCTTACGATGTGAAGGCTCGAAAACAGCCGCCTTCGACATTTGAATTCTGTGCCAAGAAAGGAGATGCCATGCGTGAATTTCTCTTATTTCAAAGACCTTTCCCGGAAATCGCCCACCGACAATTTGAAGATATATTGCTGCCTGCGGTGAACGCCTGTACGCAAATCGTTTTGGGATTTTTGTTGCTCCTCTTGCTTTGCGTCATTTGGCTGGCATTCCTTGATTGGCGAAAACGACAACAAAGCAAACAGACAATGGTTAAGAGAACGCCAAACCCTTTCAACGCGCGCACAGACAGTCACGCCGCATTGGTTATCAAACAGGATTCGATATTTTAAGAGGAGAAAAATTATGTTGAGAAGATGCCGACAACGATTCAACGTTTCTTTTATAAAAACCTTACTGTGCGGTTTGTTAAGTCTCGCTTTTTTATCGGCAGTCGCAAACGCGCGCGCCGCCACGCCGACGGAAACGTTGGTCTTTGCGTCGAATCGCCCGACCAACTGGGACATCTATCTTTTCGACAAAGCCGGAGCCGCGCCCAAACGCTTGACCGATGACCCGGCGCTCGATTACAACGCGGTCTTTTCGCCGGATGGTCGCTGGGTGGTTTTTTGTTCGGAACGGCGCGGCAATCCCGACCTCTTCGTTTTGGATTTGCAAACGGGCGGCGCGCCGCGTTTGCTTGTCGGCACCGAGGCGTTGGAAGATGCGCCGACGATTTCGCCCGATGGCAAATGGCTGGCTTATGTTTCGACACGCGACGGCAACGCCAATATTTACCTCTTGCCGTTTCGCCCGGAATCTTCTGCTCCGACAGCGCAAGCCATCAACTTGACGCGCAATCGGGCGGGCAATTTCAATCCGAGCTTTTCGCCTGACGGGAAACGCATAGCCTTTGCGAGCGACCGCGACGAATACACCAAAGCCTCTTTTGTCGGGCGTTCACCGGGCAGCGAAATCTATGTGATGAATCTCGATGGTAATAATCAGACGCGACTAACGAATGCGAAAGGTTGGGATGGTTCGCCCGTTTGGTCGCGTGACGGCGAGACCCTCTATTTTTATTGTGAACGCGAAAACGATTTGCGCATCTGGCATATGAATGCCGATGGCACAAATGCCGCGCCGATTTCGCCCAAAGGGGTAAAAGCTTTGTCGCCGGTTGAACTCGCCCAAGGTCGCGTCGCTTATGCAGCGAAATTGAATGACCGTTGGCAGCTTGTTTCTTCGGATATAAACGGCGGCAATCCGCGTCTCGAAAGCGACACAGCGAATGAATATTGGGCGCCGGATTTCAACTTGAAAGCCGGCAAGCTCGTCTGTCACGGTTCAGGCATTGTTGAAAAAACCGCGATGATTCCCACGCCGATTGGCGAATTCCCCATGCGCGTTGCCGGAAAGAATGAAAGCAAATCATTGTCAGACCGTTTGATTAAACTCATTCCCTTGCGCGGCGCAACCTTCGCCTCATTCGACCCGCAAGGCGAACAGATGGTTGCCGGATTCGGGCAAATCTTTAAAGTCGAATTTGACCGCAATCGCGTGCAGCCGCTTTATCAATCCCTGAAAGAACCCGGTTGGGCTACCACTTGGTCAAAAGATGGCGAATGGATTGCCTTCACCACCGGTCAGCCTTTCGGCGGGTCGCTGGCGATTTGCGATATTCGGAAAATGCGAACCGATGGCAGCGAACTGGTAAATTTGACTGCCGATTCAAAAGCCAACAATGCGTTGCCGGATGTTTCGCCCGACAGTCGGCACATCGTCTTTCGCAGCAACCGCGATGGCAATCAGGAAATTTATTTGATGGATGCCGATGGTAAAAATCTTCGCCGCCTCACCAATCATCCGGCGACCGATACCATGCCGAACTTCTCACCTGACGGCAAACAGATCGCTTTCGCAAGCACACGCGATGACGATTATGAACTTTACACTCTGGATATCAGTGAAGACGGCACGCCCGGCGCATTGCGTCGCTTGACCGATTCGCCGCGCCGCGATACCCACCCGCGCTATTCGCCAGACGGGAAATGGTTGGTCTTTGCTTCGGAACGCAATGGTTTCACCGATGAAATGCCGCTGGTCAACGAAGTGATTTTCAATCCGCAACCGTTTGGCGAAATTTATGTGATGCGACTAGCCGACGGCAAAGTCTTGCGTTTGACGCATAACAAATGGGAAGACGGTTTGGCGATTTGGCGACCTCTGAAAAAAGCGAATATCGAAGCCGCTCGCCTGAAATAATTGTGAGCAACAAATCATTGGTGACGAATTGCGAAACCACGAAAAGCGACGATGATTTCAGAGATGGGCAAGCTCAATCAATTGAAACGCTCGGTCATTGGCTGGCTGTACGCCGGACGCCGTCAGGTTCAACTTGAAGTCGTTGACGGCAAAGCGACAAATCGCTATGCTCTGCGCGAATCACACATAATTTCAGCGAATCCGCAGAGTCGGTCTATGGTGAAATCATCGCCACAAGAGGTCACGCGCTTGTTGCAAGAATGGCGCAGGGGCGACCGCGCCGCTTTGGAAAAACTGACGCCGCTGGTGTATGACGAATTGCGCCGATTGGCAAACCATTATTTGCGCGGTGAACGCAAAGACCACACCTTGCAAGGCACGGCGCTGGTTCACGAAGCCTACATGAAAATGTGCGGCTACACGGACATCAACTGGTCAAACCGTTCACATTTTTTCGGCGTCGCGGCGCATATCATGCGACAGATTCTTATAGACCACGCGCGCAAACATCAAACCGACAAACGTGGTGGCGGCAAACCTCGTATTCCGCTTGAAGAAGCCGCCGTCTTTTCAATTGAACGCGCTACGGAATTAATCGCCCTTGATGATGCGCTCATCGGCCTTGAACATGTTGATGCGCTCAAGAGTCGTTTGATTGAACTTCGCTATTTCGCCGGTCTGCAAATCGAAGAGATCGCTGATGTCGAATCCATATCGGTCGCCACCGTGCGCCGTCATTTGCGAATGGCAGAAGCCTGGTTACACAGGGAATTGAATCACAGGATGTAGGATTCAGGGCAGAAGAAACGATGAAGGCGGAATGATGAACGATGAACAACGGCAAAATATTGTTTAAACGAACAATTTCACGATGCTGTTTGTTCACCCTGCCTCGTTCCAATTTCATATTTTCCTTTGCCCAAACCCTGAATCCTGAATCCTGAATCCTGACCTATGAATCAAGAACGTTGGAAAAAGATAGATGAATTGTTTGAAGCAGCGTTGGCGCGTCAAGGTGAAGCGCGCGCGGAGTTTCTCAAGGGCGAATGCGGCGATGATGTGACGCTCAGGCAAGAGGTCGAATCCTTGCTGGCGCATCAACAACCGACGGGTCGTTTCATCCCGACCATGATTCAGGAAGCGGCTGAACTTTTGCCGTTTGAATCTTCCGCGCTCAGCCGCCGCCGCGATGCACGCTTCATTCCCGGCACGGTCATTGCCGGACGTTATCGCGTCATTGGTTTGTTAGGCAAAGGCGGCATGGGCGAAGTCTATCGCGCCGACGATTTGAAACTCGCGCAAGCCGTCGCGTTGAAATTCTTACCGGAAAAACTGGCGCAAGATAAAACGATGCGTGAACGCTTTCACCGCGAAGTTCGCATCGCCCGACAGATTTCGCATCCCAACGTCTGTCGCGTTTTTGACATCGGCGAAGCCCAGGGGCAGACCTTTCTTTCGATGGAATATATTGACGGCGAAGACCTCGCGACCTTGCTTCGTCGCATCGGCAGACTTCCCGAAAGCAAAGCGGTAGAGATTGCCGCGCAACTGTGCAGCGGCTTGGCGGCGGCGCACAGCGAAGGCGTTTTGCATCGTGATTTGAAACCTGCAAATGTCATGATTGACGGGCGCGGGCGAGCGAAGATTACCGATTTCGGCTTGGCGGGACTGGCAGAGGATTTTGAAGGCGCGGAAGTACGCGCAGGCACTCCCGCTTACATGGCTCCCGAACAACTGGCAGGCAAAGAGGTGACGGCGCGTAGCGATATTTACGCGCTGGGGTTGGTGTTGTATGAAGTCTTCACCGGCAAGAAGGTTTTTACGGCATCATCATTTGATGAGTTGATGCGTTTGCATGAATCAAGCCAGCCGCCGAGCATTTCCGAGCACGCCAAAGGGGTTGACCCATTGGTTGAACGAGTGATTTTGCGGTGTCTGGAACGCGACCCGCAAAATCGCCCGGTTTCGGTTTCGCAAGTGGCGGCGGCGTTGCCCGGTGGCGACCCGCTGGCAGCGGCAATCGCGGCGGGCGAAACGCCTTCACCGGAAATGGTAGCGGCGGCTCCCAAGAAAGGCGCGTTGAAACCCGCAATCGCTTTGTCTTGTTTAGTCGGCGGAATTGCCATGCTCGTTTTTATGATGTTCGCTTCGATGAGAGTTTCGCCGCAAAATCGTATTCCGTTCAATAAATCTGCGGAAGTTCTCTCTGAAAAAGCCAACGAAATCATCAACAAATTCGGCTACACGGACGCGCCAGCCGAAAGGCATTATCGGTTTTACGCCGATTATTCTTATTTCGATTATTATGTTCGGGAAGATTCCTCGCCGAAAAAATTTGCCAATATCGAGAGCGGTCAGCCATTGTTTTGTGTTTTTATCGAGCGTCAAAGCCCAAACACTTTTGAAGTGCGAATGACGGGCAACGGACTTTGGGCGTTTGACTCACAGGCGGAAAGCGGGCAGCGGACGATTTCGCTAGACACGCGCGGACGGTTAGTCGAATTTTCTGCCGTGCCGCCGCAATTTGCCGAACAATCGGACACGAAGGCGGATTTTTCTACGGCATTTCAAGCCGCTGAACTCAATTTAGCAAAATTCAAAGACGTATCGCCGAATTGGACTCCGCCAAATGCCTTTGATGAACGCAAAGCTTGGGAAGGCTCGATGCCCGACAACGAAGAAATTCCTCTGCGTGTCGAAACCGCGAGTTTTCAGGGCAAAATCGTCTTTTTCAAACTAATCTATCCGTGGACGAAACCGGATTCTGACGGTTCGCTAACCTACACGACACGCGATTGGGTTGGCGTTTTTGTCTTTTTCGGAATCTTGTGGGGAATCATCGTTACTGCAATTTTTCTGGCTTGGAAAAACCTCAAATCCGGCAGCGGAGACCGCAAAGGCGCATTCAAAGTTTCGCTTGCCGTTTTTGTTTTGACATTTCTCGGTTGGGTTTTCAGCCTGAATCACGTTCCGTCATTTTTCCCCGAACTTGACCGTATTACGCTCGGATTTCGCAGTGCGTTATACCTTTCCGTGCTGACCTGCATCATGTATCTCGCCCTTGAGCCGATTGTTCGCCGCAATTTGCCGGATTTGATTGTTTCGTGGAATCGTCTGTTGGCGGGCGAATTTGCAGACCCTTTGGTTGGACGTGATGTTTTGCTCGGAACGCTTGTCGGCACAGGTCATATTACGCTGATTTACGCCGGATTTTACACGGAGCGATTGGTTCACGGTGATTTTCGGTTCTATTTCTTTACGGGTGCGTTAGTGAGTTTGCGGAGTTGGACGGCAGGGGTTTTGAGTATTGCGGGAGGCGGCTTTGCCTACGGGTTGATGTTCATTTGTATTCTCGCCGTTTTATTTTTACTGTTTCGCCGCCGACTCTTTGCAGGTTTGGTGATTTTTACCTTGATGGTGACCGTTCAGATTTTGCTGTTCACTCAATCGTGGGTTTATCTGCCTTTTACGCTAACCATCGCCACAATTTTGTGTCTGGCAATTGCCCGACTCGGATTAATGACGATGGTTGTCGCCCAAACCGTTTTTATGTGGCTTGAATCAACTCTTCTCACAACTAATTTTTCGGCGTGGTATGCAAGCGGGATGTTGTTGACGATGGGTTTAATCATCGCGCTACTTGCTTACGGTTGCAAAATCTCTTTGGCAAATCAATCATTGTTGGGCGACCGGTTATTAAAAGATGTGTAGTCCGCTTGGGGTATTAAAGCCAGCACACGTCAATGGCTTACAGCTTTCTTGACTCGCGCCATTTGAAGATTGGCGCTCGCCTCTCAATTGAAAAAGTCTTCCCAAGCTTTTCTATTTTCTCTGCTGGCTCTACCGCTGCCATAAATGCTTGCGTTATTATCAATCGTTCTCGCAAACCAGCCGAAGGAATTTTATTAGCCGAGAGAAATTTTATGACCGATAAATATAAAAGCCTCGAAACCAAATTGATTCACGCGGGCGAACCCGTGCCGCGCATCAGCGGCGCAGTGGTGACGCCGATTTTTCAATCCGCCATGTTTGAATACGCGGGCGAATCGGATTACCACGCCGTCAAATACATTCGCCTCAATAACACGCCAAACCATTTGGCATTGCATAAAAAATTAGCCGCGTTGGAAAACGCCGAAGCCGCAGTGGTCACCGCAAGCGGCATGGCGGCGATTTCAACGGCGCTGCTCACCATGCTTTCGGCGGGCGACCATATCCTGATGCAGGATTGTCTTTATGGCGGCACCCATGATTTAGTCACCAAAGATTTTAAAGATTTCGGACTCACTTACACCTTTATCAACGGCGATAATCCATCGAGTTGGCAGGAGCATCTGCGCCCGAACACCAAAGCGATTTATGTCGAAGCCATGACCAACCCGCTACTGCAAGTCGCAGACCTCAAAGCCGTCGTCGAGTTTGCCAAAGCTTACGGTTTGATTTCGATGATTGATAACACCTTTGCAAGCCCGGTGAATTTTCGCCCTGCCGAGTGGGGATTTGATTTGTCATTGCATAGCGCGACAAAATATTTGAACGGGCATTCGGATATTGTCGCGGGCGCGGTCATCGGGCGCGCCGATTTAGTCGAACGCATCACCCATCGGTTGAATCATCTGGGCGGCAGCCTTGACCCGCACGCTGCATTCTTGCTCTCTCGCGGGGTGAAGACGCTCGCTTTGCGCGTCGCAAGAAATAATGAGAACGCTTTGCGACTGGCGGAATTTCTGGAATCGCACGCGGCGGTGCAGAAAGTCAATTATGCGGGCTTGGAGAGTAACGAGCCTTACGCGCGCGCCCGTGAATTATTCGACGGATTCGGCGGCGTCCTCAGTTTTGAACTGAAAGGTGATGTGGCGCGCGCCGAAGCCTTTATGCAACGGGTGCAACTGGCGATTATCGCACCAAGCCTCGGCGGCATTGAAACCCTGATGACGCGACCCGTAACCACCTCACATTCGGGAATGTCCGCAGAAGACCGAAAAAAAGCGGGTATCAATGATACCTTGATTCGCGTCTCGGTCGGCATCGAAGCGACCGAAGATTTAATCGCCGATTTCTCGCAGGCGTTAGCGGATTAGCGCAGAGGGGGAATCATCAGTAAATCACTGTTTGTCGCAAGTGGCAGACTGGGTTAATTTTTTTCCCGCAAAGGCGCGCAGAAAATTTTCAATATCGAAAGCCGCTTCGACGCTTGCGCGCCGCACCTCTAACGGCAGCTCTTTTTGAAAGCGACCCATATCGTAATAGCTCTCAAACTGCTGCCAGCGCCGCCGCAACCGCCGTTGAACTTGTTCGGCGTTGATTGGCAAAGCGGCGTCGGGCAATTCGCCGGTGAGCAGAAAGCAGAAGCCATTGACCTCGCTCACCTGCGCATTGCACCAATTCTCCAATAAATCGCCCAGTAGATAAGCGTAAGCTTCACCGGCGCAGTGAAAGACCCAAGCTTGCGCTTCGCTTAACTCCGGGTCTTTGACGACGGCGATTTCAGCAGGCGCAGGGCTTTGTGGCAAACCGAGTTCGGCGGCAACGGCGCTTGCCAACCTGGGCGACAGGGCGCGACGCGGCGTGAAAAAGCGTGGCGGCGGCGCGTCATCTTCGCTTGCCCGGACAATCAATTTGCGCCCTTGCCGCCGCACAGCGCGCCGCGCCACGCCGCCGAATAAAAAGCTTTGATTAATGCCGGTTCCCCATTCCATCTCGCCAAGTTTGCGTCCGGTGATTTCGTCAACCACCTCCATAGACTGGCGCGTCGCGTCTGACAAATTCGCGTAGATTTCGCGCTGTTCGTAAAGGCGTTGCCAAACGGCTCCCGGTCGCAGATTGCCATCGGGCAAACGGACGAAATAATTTTTATCAATCAGCGCGGAAAGGATGTCGTCAAACGCCGCTTTAGAGATGAGCGGCTCGCCCGTCGGGGTGGCGAACAGTTCATAAACTTCGCGAGGCACAAGCTCGCCGTGGCGCACCTGTTTGATATAAGAGCAAAGCTGTTGGACGATGACCGATGGACGAAAAAAATAATCTTTGGCGTGAAGTTCGCCCATCGAAGCGGCGCGAATGAAGACGCGAAACATCGCCGCTTCGATGGGCGAACGATAAAAACCGACAACCGCTGAACGCGACGAACGGCGATTGCCGCGCCCGATGCGTTGCAGAAAGGCGCTGGCGTCATCCGGCGCGCCGATGAGAATGACCAAATCCACATCGCCGATGTCTATGCCGAGTTCCAGCGTCGAAGTGGCGAAACACAAAGCGGCTGAGGCTTCGGCAAAATGGCGTTCGGTTTGATGGCGCAAACGCGCATCGAGGCTGGCGTGATGCACGAAGACATTATCGCCAAACGGCGCGCGGTGTTTGAAAACTTGCGCCAACGCTTCGCATTCGCTTCGCGCATTGCAAAACGCCAGCGCCTTTTTCACGCCGCGCTTGCGCAAACCGGCAAATAAATCGCGCAACGATTCCTCTCCCTGCATCTCCAGCAACTCGACATCCAGCGGTCTTTGCCCGGCGGCTTGAATGACCAGCGGGTCGGCGAAATAGCGCGCCGCTACGGCTTGCGGATTACCGACGGTCGCTGACAATGCGCAAAATTGCAGGTTGTCGGTCGGGCTATCGCCGCGCCCGTGCGCGTAACGTCGCAACCTGCGCAAGCGATTCAATAACACGCGCAATCCGTCGCCACGCGCGGTGTTGTCGTATAGATGAATTTCATCAAGGATAACCGCGCGCGTGTCTTTCAACAGTCGCGGACGGTTGGCAAGCAACGAATCAAGCGATTCAGGGGTGGTCAGCAGCAGGTTCGGCGGGCGGCGCGCATCAAGCGCCGGTTCATCGCCGGTTTTGATTGCCATAGTAATGGCGAGTTGTTCGAGTGGCGCTTGCAGTCTTTTTGCCAGGTCGCGGGTGAGGGCGCGCGTCGGCGTGACATACAGCACGTCGAAGGCGTGCAACGCGGCAGTCTGTTGTTTGAGCCTTTCAATCAGAGGCATCAACGCGGCTTCGGTTTTGCCGCTTGCCGTCGAAGCTATCAACAGACAATTTTTCCCCGCGAGGATGGGTTCGATAGCGAGCTTTTGAATTTCCGTGAAGCGCCCGAAACGCCCTAAAAATGCGCCCCAAGTGTGCGGCAGTTTCGCTTTTAGCGAATGAAGAAATGAAGAGGACATCGCCTTGACAATCGGTCACACACCGGAATGTGTGCGGCACAAAAAACTAAAATCCGTAGCGTCCAAATAACGATTGTCGCATCTCTGCGACGGCTTCGCTCGCTGGGTAATCCACGTGCGCGTAGCAGGTGTCATAAACTTCTATGGCGAGGCGTATGGTTTGCCGCAAATTGAGCAAGCGGCGCTCCAGCCCTTCATGCGCGCCTTGCGACAAATCCAATTGATTGCCGTCGCGTTCATAACCATAAGCCTGGCGATGCAGCGCGAACAGTTGTCCCATCAATTGTTCGAGCGTCTGCGCCGATAAATCGCCGGTGAGTTTGATAATCTGCTCTTCGCCAAGCCAACGCTGATAATCGAAGGTGTTTGCCGATGGCGTGACCGCGAACATCACCAACAGCTGGCTGCGGTCGGCAAAGCGAAAAGGGTGTTCACGTTGCTGATGTTCAAGCTGGCTTTCGCTCAGGCGACAATCTTCGCGCCCGTGCATCGCCGTGTAGATGAGAGCTTTGAAAAAATTGTCCGCCCGCTCCTTGCCGCGTTGGGTGAGCAAACTGTAATGCTCCGATTCATCAAGCAACACCGCCAGTCCCGCATAACCGACTTGCGCCGCAAGCCAGCCCCAACCGTTTAGCAGGTAACAATACTGATCAGCGGCAGTGGTCATCATCGAAAGCGCGCGCGCCGGAAATTCTTTGCTCTTAAGCGGCAGCGCGGCGCGCACCGTTTGAATAAACACCTTTTCGCCGGAAATCCAATCCAGCAGGGATTCCAAACCTTCGCCGCCCTCAGCGCGCAGCATGGCGTAATTGTGCAGCACGGTTCCGAAAGTCGTGCCGCGCAATTTTTCGCCCATCGCCGCAAATGCGGTCTGCTGAGAGAGGATGCGGTCAAGCAACGGAACCAGGGTTCCCGCATCGGTTGCATCAGGATAACGCAGTGAACGAATCAAGGCGTTGTAAATGCGTTGCGGACGATTGGGCGGCACTTCGCGCAAATCCAGCGATGTCGACGCGACCAGGAAATTGCGCGCCAACGCCTCTTGCGCCGCCAGTTCAAAAAAGTGCGATTTGCCGCTGCCATATTCGCCGAGAACGACGCGGACATCGCCGCCGCGTTGTTCGGTGGTTGCAAAAGCCTGCTGCAAACTTTCGCGTTCAGCTTCCAGCCCGACACTCAATTCGCGCAGGCGTTTGTTGGGCACGATGCCATAGCGTAAAGCTTCGATGGCGCGGCGGGCTTCGAGTTGTTGCGTTTGTTCAGGGGTTGCGGCAACTTCCGGTTTGGTCGGCGCGACGGGTTGCGGCGCGACCGGTTGCGGCAAAGCCGAGGGTTGCAACACCGAAAGCATGGTGGTTTGCACGACGGCGCGAATGCCGTTATCGAAGCGCACGACCGCTTCACGCGCCGCGTTTCTGAGTTCGACAACCTGTCCGCGCCCGAACAGCGGGTGAGTAACGATGGAGCCGACCACTAATACTCGCCTCCCTGCGAGCGACCCAGTTGTTCGGTCACATTGCGCACCACGATTTGAATGCCTTCGGCTTCATAGGTCTGTTCGCCTTCGACACGCTGTTCGGTGAGGATGTCCATCAACGATTTGACGAAATGGCGGCGATGGCTGGTTGACAGCAGTGAGCCGCAAGCTTCGGCGAGTTGCGCGATGTTGTGCAATTGCAACTCACGGTCGAATTTCATGTCGTAAGCCATCTCGAAGATGTCAAGCAACCGCTCGCCAATCATCTTGAGCATTTCATCGCCCGGATAATCAAGTTGATCGAGGCTGATTTGCACGCTGAAGGGATTCTTGCGCGAAAATTTCACCTTTGAACTGATGCGCTGACTGAGGGCTTCGTAATTCGGCGCGATGTTGGTGACAAAGTATGGCGGCACCGCGTAAACAAAGAGTGTCGAAGGCAGACTTTCGCCCGCGCAACGATCAATCACTTCCCGCAGATTGTCGCAGGCGACTTTTTCGGTGCGCGACGAACCGATGCTCACCATGCGGTCGCCTTCATCAAACAGCAGCACGAGTCCCGCATAACCGAGTTCGTGAATTAACTGCGAGAGCGAGCGCAACATTTTGAACGCCACCGAACGGTCTATTCTTTCGGTGATGCTGAATTGGCGCAAATCTTTGAGGGCGACGGCTTCGCCGCGCAGCCAGGCGCTGATTAACTGTTTTCGGGTTTCATTCTCTTCGGCGACCGCTTGCAAATAAAAATAGACCGCGTGGCGATAGGACGGACTTTCAACTTTGAACCGCAGGATGGTATCGAGCCAGAGTTTGACGCGCAGGTCTAAGCCAATGCTGGTCAATGGCGCATCAACACCGAGAGTTTTCAAAGTCGTGTAGAAATGATTTTCGAGAAAGGCTTCCAACCCTTGCGTATCGGCGACGTTGGGGTCTGTATTGTGGAAGATGAGATTGGCGATGACCGCTTGATAGACTTTCAATTGATTGTCATACGGGCATTCTTTGGGACTGAGTTCGGCGCGACTGACGACGTAGCCGTTTTCCCATGCCTTATCGCGCAGGCAATAGAGAAAGTGCGATTTGCCGCTGCCATATTCGCCGACCACCAACTTGAAACTTGAGCCGCCATCGCGCAGATAGCCGCGCAGATATTCGTCTTCGAGAGTTTTGAGCAGCGAGTCAATGCCCACCGTGTAAGCTGCCAGTCCGCGCGTCGGCGGAATCCCTGATTCGCCAAGTTTGCGAACAATATGTTGGGCTTCTTGTTTGCTGAGATTCACGATGATTTCTCCTGCGCGAAGTACAACTCTTTGATGAATTGTCCTTCGGTGGCGCTGGTGGCTAAAAACATGGCGCGTGTCGAATCGCTGCCGACATCAATGGTGGCGACGCTGAAATTGAGTTGTTGCCCTTGGTGATTGAGTTTACGTTGGCGACGCAATTCCAGCATATCGTAAGCAAAGTGGGTTTTCGGGTAATCGGTGAAACTGTTTTTTGACGGATTTTTGCGAAACGCCAGGGGTTGGCGAATCAAGACCAGTTCGCGGTAACAGTCAACGATGCTCAGGCGCGCGCCCGGCTTTTTTCCCGAAAGCGTCAGCAGGCGTTGATAGGCTTCAAACAACTCGGCGAGCAAAGCGTCAAGGTCAATTTTGCGCTCGCAGATTTCACGCCGCGCGCGTTCATAAGTCGAGAGGACTTGAACGACATCCAGTTTGATTTTTTTCGCCGTCACGCTTTGCCGCGAGAATGTTATGTAGACCTGTTTTTTGCGCAAGTCAGGTTCGATGACAAAAAGGTCTGCAACCAGTTTGGTCGGCGGTCCTGTCAGGTCAACGCCCTTTTCTTTGAAGGCTTCGCGCAAATCGCGGGCAAAGGTAAATTCGAGTTCGGAGAGCTGTTCATCGGCAAAAGCGCGTAACTCGGCGGCGGTCGTCGCGTAGCTTTTCGGCAGGATGAAATCGCCGTTTGGATTTTCCAGCGCGACAGCGGCTTCGTAAAGCGCCAGGGCGTTGCGATGCGGGTCTTTCAGAGCGCGCAATGCCACTTCCATCGGTTTGATGACATCGCGACGCACTTTGACTTCGGCAGTCAGTTGTTTGCGGGCTTCGCCAAGCGCAGTGGTCAATTCTTCAACAGCAACTTGCGCCGTTTTGGAAGCGGCGTTGCCGGTTTTGTTAGCCATCAAGTTCTCCTCTGATTGTGATTGTCATACAAGTCAGGCACACACCTGACCGCCTAGTCTAATCTGAACCCTTATAGCGGCGCAAATTGAAGCTGTCTGAAAATCCATCTTTTCGATTTTTCAACTTGCAAGCGGGCGTTGATTAGTCAACGTTTCGGTATTTGTTGTAACATTGCCGTTATGTCAGGACAGTTGTGATAAACCTCAACAAATTATATGAACGGAAAACCATGTTTAATCATCGGCGCGAGTGCCGCATTAAGAAACTACGGCTGATCATAGATACCTCTTTTAATATCTCTGAGGGCTTGGCAAAATAAAGCCGGAGGGAAGCGCATGACTTTGACGATAACCATTCCATCGGAACTTGAAGCCAAGTTGCAAAGCGAAGCGGCGCGACAAGGGCTTAAAACCGATGAATATTTGTTGCGATTACTGGAAGATAAACTGACATCTGAAATTCAGGAGCCATTCTGGAAGCGAGCAACCCAAGAACAGTGGCTCAAGGCTTTTGATAATTGGATGGATGGATACGACGCGAGCCTGCCGCCCTTCTCAGAAAATGATTTGAGTCGTGAAAGTTTCTATGGAGAACGCGGTTGATGGCGGATTTGTATTTGCTTGATACCAATGGTTTGCTGCGCCGCGCACGTCTTAATGACCCGCAACACCAGGCGGCGCGCATGGCTATCACCAAACTTGTTAATAACGGTGATTTACTCCATATCACCTGCCAGAATGTTATTGAATTTTGGAATGTTCTGACGCGCCCCAAAACCAATAACGGGTTTGGACTGACACCAGCGCAAGCCGATGCGGAGATTCACCAACTGGAAAATTTCTTTCCCCTCTTGCCAGATATACCAGACATTTACAAACACTGGCGTCAATTAGTCGTGACTTACCAGGTTTCCGGTGTACAAGTTCACGATGCACGCTTAGTAGGAGCGATGCTTGCACATGGCATTACTCACTTGTTGACCTTTAATATATCTGACTTCAAGCGGTTTTCTTCAATTACTGTCGTAGACCCAAATAGCTTATAAATCGGGAATGAACTATCAATGAACGGAAAACGATGTTTAATCACCGGCGCGAGTGCCGGTATCGGAAAAGTGACGGCACGCAGTCTTGCCGAACAGGGCGCACAGCTTGTCATGGTTTGTCGCGACCGCAGTAAAGGCGAAGCGGCGCTCGGTGAAATCAAAACCCAATCCGGCAATTCAAATATTGAATTGCTGATTGCCGATTTGTCTTCGCTATCAGCGATTCGCCGACTCGCCGATGAATTCAAAGCCAAATATAACCGTCTCGATGTGCTCATCAATAACGCGGGCGTTTATATTCCCAAGCGCGCGCTTACAGTTGATGGTTATGAAACCACTTTTGCGGTCAATCATCTCGCCTATTTTTTACTGACCAATTTATTGCTTGATGTGCTCCGGGCGTCCGCGCCTTCGCGCATCGTCAGCGTCGCCAGCGAAGCCCACAAATACGGCAAAGTCGAATTCGACAACCTGCAAGGCGAGCGCGAATACAAAGGCGTTGCCGCCTATAGCAATTCCAAACTCGAAAATATTTTATTCACACGCGAACTGGCGCGGCGCATTGCCGGAACCGGGGTTACGGCAAACTCTCTGCATCCCGGCGCAGTCGCGACCAGTATTTTTCGCAACACCCCGAAACCGCTTGAATGGCTCATCAAACTGTTTACCATGAGTCCCGAAAAGGGCGCACAAACTTCTGTGTATCTGGCAAGCTCTTCGGAAGTCGAAGGCGTCAGCGGCAAATATTTTGAGAAGAAAAAAGAGAAATACCCATCGCGCGCGGCGCAAGACGATGAACTCGCAAAGAAATTGTGGGAAGTGAGCGAACGACTGACGGGACTCCAGACTTAAACATCCACTTGCCAAGACACCCAATACGCCAACAGAAAAATGCAAATCTGCTTGGCGTATTTGGCGGTTTGGCGGTTAAATAGTTTTTGCTTCGTATCTGAATTTACCACCCCGTTTCTGAAGGAGCCTTCTATGACCCGAAATTCATTTTTATCTATTTCAACACGCAAGCTTGCATTATCAATTTCACTTCTACTTTTGCTCGTCGCTTCGGTTTATGCGCAGAAACGCGCCTTCACGATTGAAGATTTTTACCGCATCAAAGGGGTATCCGGCATTGAGATTTCGCCCGACGGAAAAACCGTTCTTTACGGCGTAACGACTTCGGATTTAGCCCGCGCCCGACGCGCCACACGCATCTGGACGATGGACATCGATGGTAAAAACTCTAAAGAAATCACTACGCAAAACGCTTTCTCGCCGCATTTTCTCCCCGATGGTCGCATCATCTTTCAAGCCGTCAGAGATGGCAACGTGCAACTTTTCGTCATGCCACAAACCGGCGGCGAATGGAAACTACTGACCACACTTTCAACCGGCGTTGGCGATTATGTTATTTCACCCGACGGTAAACTCGTGGCGTTCACTTCGGATGTTTATCCCGAATGCAACGGCAATGACGCCTGCAACAAACGCATTAGTGAACGCTGGGAAAAAGGCGCGCTGCGCGCCCACCTGGCTGATGAATTGTTATATCGCCACTGGACACAATGGCGTGACGGCAAACGCGCGCACACCTTTTTATTGAATATTGAAAGCGGCGCAGTGCGCGACCTCACGCCGGGCAATATGGACTGGCCGCCGTTTGATGTGTCGGGTTCGATTCGCGCAACCTTTTCGCCCGATGGCAAAGAACTCGCGTTAATGTCAAATCACGATAAAGCCCAGGCTTCGTCTACCAACGGCGATGTGTGGTTGCTTGCGCTCACGGACGCTAACGCCAAACCGCGAAACATCACCGCCGCAAATAAAGCTTATGACGGGACGCCGAAATATTCGCCCGATGGCAAATATATCGCCTATCGATTGCAACGACTGCCGGGCTATGAATCGGATTTGTTCCGCCTGGCATTGTATGACCGCGCTACGGGAAAGTCGGAAGTTTTAACCGAAACTTACCGCGACTGGATTGATGATTTTGAATGGAGCAAAGATTCAAAGGCTATCTATTTTACGGGACCATTCAAAGGTCAGGTGCCGATTCATCGGCTTGATTTGACGACAAGAAAAATCACCCAGGTTATCGCTGACAAATCCATCGATGCTTTCACGTTTACCGATGATGAAAAGAAAATCTTTTACATCAGACGCGGCATCGCCGAACCCGCAGAAATTCATAGCGCCGATATTACGAACGGCAAAGCCGCAAATAACCGACAACTGACGAACATTAATACAGCCGTTGCCAACGATGTTGATATTCGTCCTGCCGAACAGATGTGGATTGCGGGCGCGGGCGGCGCCAAGATTCATACCTTCATCGTCAAGCCGCATAATTTCGACCCGAACAAAAAATACCCGTTGATATTAAATGTTCACGGTGGCCCGCAATCGCAATGGGCGGACGGGTTTCGCGGCGACTGGCAAGTCTATCCGGGCGCGGGTTACATCGTGGCGTTTTGCAATCCGCATGGTTCCGTCGGGTACGGTCAAGCCTTTACCGCGCAAATTTCCGGCGACTGGAATGGGATGGTGTTTCAGGATTTGATGCTGGTGACGAGTGCGCTTGAACGTTTGCCTTATGTCGATAAAACGCGAATGGGCGCGATGGGCTGGTCGTATGGCGGATATATGATGAACTGGTTTGCCGGACACACGACGCGCTTTAAAGCGATTGCTTCGATGATGGGACTCTACAATTTGAAATCGTTTTACGGGGCAACCGAAGAGTTATGGTTTCCCGAATGGGACGCGAAAGGTCAGCCGTGGAATTCGCGTTTGTATGAGACGATGTCACCATCGAATTATGTTCGCAATTTCAAAACCCCGACGCTCATCATTACCGGCGAGCGCGATTATCGCGTGCCTTACACGCAATCTTTGGAATTTTTCACCGCCTTGCAAAAACGCGGCGTGCCTTCGCGATTGATTGTCTATCCGAATGCCGGGCACTGGCCCAGTTGGTACGAGATGGCTTTGTACTACACGGCGCATCTTGAATGGTTCCAGAAATATTTAGGTGGCGGCGGCGCGCCCTGGACGACCGAAGCCTTTTTACGCAACGCGGTATTTGATCGTGAAACCGGCAAGCGTTATGAAGACGCGGAAACTGCAAAACCGGAATCCAGTATGCGGCGCAATTGATAAATGACCAAATAATTTGCGCGAGCAGCGAGTTTCGACTGACCTGACAGATGAAACGCGATGTTCGCGCAAACTTTTATTGGGGCGACGCCGTGGGTCGTTATTGATGTTTAAATACTCAAACCTTCTAAAAGCAGTTGAACTTTTGCCTACCTAGCTGCTTGAATCGATTCGATATATTTGGTGAGCGCGTAGATATAGCTCTCTTTTTGCAAACCGCGCGACTGGCGAAACACGGTTCCCCAGACAGGCATCTTGCCGGTTCCATGGGCTTCGATACTTCTGTCGGTTTTTTCTCCGTCAATCAACACAGCGATATGCGTGAAGGGGAATTTTTCACCCTTTTTCTGAATTGCCGTGAGGTCTGCGGGAGCAGTTTTAAGCGAGCCAGCCACCGGCCCCTGACCCTTGCCATCAACTCCGTGACAACTGGCGCAATACTGTGAAAATAGTCTTTTGCCTTTATCGACATAGGCATCTTTGTTGCTGGCTTGCGCATTGCCGACCAGCAATAACCATCCGGCAGTGATCGACGCAGCGAATAAAATAGTCGTAATAATCAGGCGAAATCGTTTCATTGAACCCTCCTTAGAGATACGTTTTGAGCTTACGGGAATCACGCAAGGCAATTGGTATACCGTTAAATTTTCTCTCCGATGCCCAATTTTATTGGGGAAATCCCCACAGTTTCCCCTGACTCAAGCAAAGGATTCGCCCGATTGCGTAAAATTCCGAGCCTCGGGCTTTCACAATCGTTCAAGCCGGTGAATAATTGCTCGAACGTTTCGTAACGCAAACATTATGTTGAAAAAAAAATGGCGCACCTTGATGTTGCTGGCTTTAGCTGAACTGCTCGGCATGGCTGTCTGGTTTTCAGCATCGGCAGTGGTGCCTGCGCTCACCGCCGAATGGACGCTCGGCGATGCCGGTAAGGCGTGGTTGACGATGTCCGTACAAATCGGTTTTGTCGTTGGCGCGTTCGCTTCGGCAATCTTTAACCTCGCCGACCGTATTCCGACGAAAAAACTATTCACCTTTTCCGCGATCTTCGCAGCATTGACCACCTTACTCATTCCTCTGCTTGCGAATGCTCTCGCTGTCGCCTTGGCGCTCAGGTTTTTAACCGGGATGTTTCTTGCAGGCGTCTATCCCGTCGGCATGAAAATCATGGCAACCTGGACAAAAGCCGACCGTGGCTTTGGCATCGGCATTCTCGTCGGCGCGCTCACTCTGGGTTCGGCTGCGCCGCATCTACTGAATGCCTTTGGCGGGGTTCACAACTGGCAGCGGGTGCTTTATCTCGCGGCAATGCTAGCGGCAACCGGCGGATTGCTCTGTTGGTGGTTTGTCAGTGAAGGACCCTTTCAAGCGAAATCGCCGCCGTTTAACTGGCGTTATGTCGGAGAAGTTTCGCGCACCCGCGAAATCGTGCTCGCCAATCTCGGCTACCTCGGTCATATGTGGGAACTCTATGCCATGTGGGCGTGGATTCCGGCTTTCCTGATTGCCAGTTTTGCAACCTACGGCATTGACACGAAATGGGCTGCTGTAGCCAGTTTCGCGGTCATCGGCATCGGCGCTCTGGGGTGCGTGGTGGCAGGAAAACTGGCAGATCAAATGGGACGCACAACCTTGACCATCGCGTCTTTAATCATCAGCGGCGCGTGCGCCTTTGTGGTTGGTTTTTTGTTTGGCGCAAGTCCCGTCTTACTCGTCGGCGTCTGTTTAATCTGGGGCTTTGCGGTGGTCGCCGATTCGGCGCAGTTTTCTGCCTGCGTTACGGAACTTTGCAAACCGGAATACACCGGCACCGCTTTGACGTTGCAAACCAGTCTGGGATTTCTGCTCACGCTGGTGACTATTCGTCTGATTCCTACGTTTGAACGAATGTTTGGCTGGCAACGGGCATTTATGTTTCTGGCAATCGGGCCGGTGTTTGGCATTATCGCCATGCTTGCGCTCAGACGCTTACCGGCTGCTAAAAAATTAGCAGGCGGCAGAGGTTAATTCGCCCAGCTTGCAAAACCATTCGCTGAGGTTGAAAGAGGGTTTAAAGACCGCGCTTCAACCAATGGCGCGGTCAAAGACCTCAACAGATTCAAAGTAAAGCTATTGGCAAATGGCGTTCAATTTGCCACCGTCATTTTACTGACGCATTAAACACCCTGACACTTCGACGCTTTCACCAACCTCAATCCTATTCAGCTTTCTCAAACGTCGCAGAACGAATACCGACCGGGCATATTTCCGGCTTGCGAAATTCCCATTGCAAAAATCCGCCCGCTTCAAATTGCGGCGCGGGTAAATCAACCGGCGGCGCAAGTCTCACAACAAAGTTGACATATTCCGCTTCGCCTATGAATCCTTCATCGCGAATCCACGCGGGCGCTTCTTCATTCGGGCGCGTGCGTTTGAAATAATCCAGCGGCTTTTCGGGTTTGATACCGGCGGTCGGGCGAAACAATCCTTTGCCATCATGATTTTCAATCTGTCCCCATCCGGTCGAAAGGTCGCCCGGGGCGTAGCTCAACACTTCAACAAGGTATTCACCGGGTTCGATTTCAACGTAACCACCAAGCCAGAATTTATCGCCGTCTTTGATCGGCTCAAATTCGTCGTCATTATCCAGCGCGCCGGTAATCAACAACTTCCCGCAGGGAACTTTTAAATGCCAACGCGCCCGCGCCGTCCATTCGGCGCTTTCCTGTTCGTTCAAATCTCCGATAACGACGCGCACCAGATAGCCATCATCCTGATACAAATCCATCGGCATCATCGCGCCCGCTAAAATCAATTCGCGTAGCTTCTGCTGATCGTCGAATAAATCCAGTAAATCTTCGTAGGCGTGACCGCCGAGGCTCATCGGCGCAATCATAATCATGCAACCGGCTTCGTGAATGATAAATTCCAAGCGTTTGGCTTCCATCTATACACCTCTATCGAATTGTTTGTTTTTTGGAATTGAGTTATTCAAGCATTGAATAAGGGCGAGGCGTTTTTAGAATACAACCGGAAAAAGGTTCAGGCTAGACTTTTATACCGTACTTTTCAAAACGTCTATAAAGCGCCGGACGACTCAATCCCAGGGCTTCCGCCACACGACTGATGTTGCCGTCGTAATGCGCTAAGGATTTCAAAATCATGGCTTTTTCCATTTCATCAATCGTCATCCTGCCGACATCCGGCAGTTCGTCTTTCGATTTTTCGTTCACTGCCATATCGAGTGGCAGACGAAAATCTTCAATTTCAAGAACCGCTTTATTGCTTACCAGGATGGCGCGTTCAATCAGTTGTTTTAACTGGCGGATGTTGCCCGGCCAGTTCAGTCCTTGCAGCCAGTGCAATGCCGCATCGCTCACTTGAATCTCATCTCGCGAATAAATCTTTGCGATGCCTGCGGCAAAATGTCTGGCAAGTAAGGGAATGTCTGTCGGGCGTTCGCGCAGCGCCGGCAGATGCACGGCAATCAAATTCAAACGATAAAGCAAATCTTCGCGAAATTGCCCGGCGGCAACCATCTCCTGCAAATTGCGATTGGTCGCTGAAATCACCCGAATATCGACGGTGCGCGTCAGGCTCGAACCGAGCACTTCATAAGAGCGGTCTTGCAGGACGCGCAGCATTTTTACCTGCGAGTTCAAATCCAAATCGCCGATTTCATCGAGAAAAATCGAACCGTTATTTGCCAGTTCAAAGCGACCCTTGCGGTCTTGTTTGGCATCCGTAAATGCGCCGCGCACATGCCCGAACATTTCGCTTTCAAAAAGCGTCGCAGAGATGCCGCCGAGATTGACTTTCACAAATGGCGCATGGCGGCGGCGACTGTTGCGATGAATGGCGGCGGCTATCAACTCTTTGCCGGTTCCCGATTCGCCGGTGACGAGCACAGAGGCATCGGTTGCGCTGATGCGCCCGATGACATCCAAAATTCTGAGCATTTTCGCATCGCGCCCGATGATGTCGCGAAAATCATACGCGGCGTCGAGTTCTTCGCGGGTCGGCAGTTTGTCTTTTTGATTCGAGGCGGCTGCCGCCACGCCGATGGCGGTTTTGACCGATTGCAGCAGTTGATTATGCGTCCAGGGTTTGGTGACGAAATCCGAAGCGCCTGAGCGCATGCCTTCAACTGCGAGTTGAATCGAACCCCAGGCAGTCAGCAAAATCACCGGCACCTGTGGTTTGACGGCTTTGATTTTTCTGAGCAGTTCCAACCCTTCTTCACCGGTGGTTTTGCGCGAAAAATTCAAATCCTGAATGACCAGATGAAAATCATCCTGCGCGATTTTATCGAGCGCCTCGCGCGGCGTTGCGGCACAAAGCGACCGGTAGCCCGCCTGTTTTAACAGGAGCGCCAGCGATGTGGTTACCGATGGGTCATCATCAACAACAAGTACCATTTCATTTTTATTACTTGTCGTGCTCATCAGTAGTTCCAATAAAGATGGATGGTTAAGGCATGTAATTAGCCCGCGAATAAACTTTCTTAAACCCGAGCCTTGCAAAATGTTGATACGCGGGTGAATCCATATCAAGCGTTGGCGCTTCAATATCGGCGACGAAATGTTTTGCGCCAAGTTGTAATCCGTCTTTCACAAGTCTCTGGCAAATCTGCCAATCCAAAGTGAAATCATTTGTCATGAGTCCCGGCACTGGTGCATCAATGCCAAGCCACGCCCAGCCCTCGCGGTTGATGAACATACTGCGCGCCGCAACGATAATTGAATTTTTGCGAAGCGTGTAATGGTGCCACCCCATTCGTTCGGCAAACGCCGCAAGCCAATCTACGGTTGGCAAATGATAAACCCCCGAAACAAATTCAGCCCATTCACGGGCTGTGGCGTTCGTCACTTTCTCGACCTGCACGTCATCTGTGGTTAAAAGAGTAGGTGAAAGTGGTTCAGCGTTTCGATAAATCCTGTCCCAGGCGCTTCGCGCCTTAAGATTTCTTCGCTCAAACCATTCGCGTAAATTCGCCGGTTCGCAGTGCGGGTTGTAATGAATGTACCAATGTTGGCGCTGTGCGGCATTTAAGGTTTTCAGCACTTCTTCAAGCTGCGTTTCGGTTGCCGGTTCATCCAATCCTAGATTTAAAACACAATTGAAATGACCGAAGGGAATGCCGCCCGCCGTAAAGACCACAAGGCTGTCAAGGTGTTGCACCCCAAGCTGAAAGTTTTCCGCGTAGTCTTTGGGGGCGGCTTCGTACATATCCATCCACGCCTTGATTTCCGCGTGTTCAATTCGTTTGGCAAATTCGCTGTTCAAAATTTCGCTATTCAATGATTTTTATCTCCTGACCTTTGTATAAATGCTTGCATTGGAGATTACGGGTAGAGCGGTCTCTTCGGTTTTTTGATTTGCGGCGCGGGCTGCTTTTTCAAATTCTCCAACGCCAGTTGAATGGCTTTTTCCAACTGCAAATCACGCCCCTTGCGAAATGCCTGGGGGTCAAGTTCGACTTCGACATCGGGCGCGACGCCGTTGTTTTCAATATCCCAGTTGCCGGTCTTAGGATTATAGAATGCGCGATTCGGCGCAAGCATCCTGCCGCCATCAATCAATTCGGGCATCGCCACAAATCCGCCAATGCCGCCGCCCCAGGTGCGTTTGCCAACTAGTGTACCAACACTTGCGGCGCGAAACATCCAGGGCAAGGTGTCGCCGCCCGAACCCGCATATTCATTGATAATCATGACGCGCGGGCCAGGGATGGTCGCCACCGGAAAATTCATATCCGCGCCTTCGCGAAAGGTGTACGTCGAAAGCGGCATGCGCCCCAGCATATCAATGAAATAATCGGCGGGCGCGCCACCGCTATTATAGCGTTCATCAATAATCACGCCCTGTTTATCCAGGTAAGCATAGAAATCCCGCGTGAACTCTTCGTAACCCGCCGCGCCCGTATCCGGCAGATAGATGTAGCCGAGTTTGCCGCCTGAGGCTTCGGCGACTTTGCGGCGATTCTCCTGAATCCAATCGTAAAGCCGCAAGATATTTTCGCCGGGACTCAAAATCACCATATAGGTTCGCGCATTGCTGCCATCAGGCTTCGCGGCGACTTTGAGTTGCGCGGGGCGTCCGGCTTTGCCTTGAAAATATTTAAAGACATTTTCATCGGCTTTGATTTCCTGTCCGTCAATGGCGATGAGGTAATCGCCGACCGTAACCTTCACGCCCGGCTGTGTGAGCGGCGATGTGAGTATCGGTTCCGAATTATCACCGCGATAGATGCGGGTGATTTGATAGCGACCTTGATTGATTTCAAAATCCGCGCCGAGCATTCCGACATTTGCCTGCCCTGCGGGTGGCGCATCGCCACCACCGACCTGCATATGACTTACGGTCATGTGCGAAAACATTTCACGAAAGACCACCAGCAGGTCGCTTCGTGTAACCACATTTGGCAGGTATGCGGCATAGTGCTCTTTCAAAGCCGCAAGGTTTTGCCCGTGCAGATTAGCGTCATAAAAATAATCGCGCATGAGTCGCCACGATTCGTTGTACATCTGTTGCCATTCATCGCGCGGCGTGATTTGCCATTCGGCGTTCATTAAATCAAGTCTTCCTTCATCGCTTTTTGGCTGAGCTTCAGTCGAAACGATGTAATAAGCGCCGCCTCTCGGAAACATCAACCGGCTGCCATCGTCTGAGATAACCAACCCACCGGCATTTTCAATGAACTTCTCGAACTTGCGCGTCGTGACATCGAATTTGTGAATTACATTCGGCGCTTGAATACCCGACTCAAATATAAACAAGGTTCCGGCTTTGCCCGCCAGGATTCCCGCATAATCCCGCGCCGGAATTGGTAGTCGAACGACTCGCTCTGTGATGCCTTCGACATCAATGCCGGGCGTGTTCTCTGGGTTCTCCGATGGGTTTGCAACAGGCATCAGCGGCGAGGGTTCATCTTTATCGAGCACCACAGCATAGATGCTGCGCAAGACCGTATTTCTGA
Source organism: Acidobacteriota bacterium (assembly GCA_040754075.1). NCBI lineage: Bacteria > Pseudomonadati > Acidobacteriota > Acidobacteriota bacterium. Next base: position 340,252 of record JBFMDH010000003.1, on the reverse strand, counting down.
ATTGAAAGGATGACATACCGAAAACTTTTCGCGGTCCGGCGTTGGCGCTCGATGTGAAATAAAGATACTTGCCATTTTTATCAAAAGCAGGCGAATCGGCATCGAATCGTTCATTGCTCACCTGATAACTTTTCGCCTTGTCGAGTGAATAAATGAACAGCCCGCGCAAATAATTGGGCTGCGTTTTGGTATAAGCGAGCCAACGGCTGTCGGGCGACCAGGCGGGCGCAGGACTATTATCGAAACGATACGCCGTATCAACACGAGTAGCCTGGCGCTTTTCAATATCAACGTACCAGATGTTCAAGCGTTTATCGTAAAACGCCAGCTTTCTGGAATCGGGAGACCAAACGGGTTCCAGATAAAACGAAGGCTGCGGTTCAATGGCAATCTTTTTAATTTCATCGGTCGCCGTAGAGCGAATGTGCAATTGATATTCGCCGGATTCGTCCGAGTAATAAGCAATCCATTTTCCATCCGGCGAACCGACAGGCGCGCGCTCTGCTGCATTACTGGTTTGCGTGAGATTGCGAAACGCTTTGCCATCGGCGCTCACGGTTAAAATATCACCGCGCCCGCCAAACAGCGCCTGCCTGCCATCATTCGATAAATTGAAAGCGCGAATCCAACGGGCAGCTTTAATAGTTCGCGGTTTAATTTCCGCCCAATCGTTTGCGGGAATTTTAATGCTTACGGTGCGGGTTTGTTTGCTGTTTAAATCGTAAACCTGAATGGCGCCATCTTGAACAAAGACGATTGCGCCTGCTCCTGCTGCCGCCGCTTTGATGTCGTACTTTTCAAAATTGGTTACTTGACTGGTCTTCCTGGTTTGCGGGTCATAAACGAAAAGGTTAGTCGTAAAGGTGCGGTCGGACAAAAAATAGATTTTATTGTCAATCCACAGGGGATTGCGGTCATTGGAATTTTCACGCGGCAATTTTTCAATCCGACTGGTGGCAAGTTCGGCAATCCAGATGGCAGAGGTTTGCCCGCCGCGATAATTGCGCCAGGTGCGTGTCGGGTCACTTAACGGATTGTATGCCAGATGCGCGCCATCGCTGGCATATGAACCTGTCCAGGCAATCGGCAACGGCAAGGCTTTTTCAAATCCGCCCGCCGCTGAAATGGTGTACAGTTGATGCGTATCATCACTGAGGCGTCGCGAGCGAAAAAGAATCGCTTTGCCATCCGGTGTCCAGCCTACGGCTACATCTTCTTTCGGATGATAGGTGAGGCGGCGCGGCTCGCCGCCCGCAACCGGCATCACATAAACATCGAGATTGCCGCCGACATTCATTGAAAAAGCGATTTGCGAACCATCAGGAGAAAATACCGGCGCAAGTTTTTCCGCGGCTTGAACGCTGGTAAGCCGCCGCGCTTCGCCGCCGTTGCGGTCAACCACCCATATCTCATTGGCGTAACAGAAAGCGATGAATTTATCGCTGACGGCGGGCATTTGAAACGGCATCGGCGAGGCTGTCGCATTGATGCCGTGAAGACTTAACAGACAAACGAAAAATAGCAGAATTCGCACGGACATAGATTCTCCTTTTCGGTTCGCTGGGTTTTTGAATTTATGGTTTGCGCCAACCCTTGCAAAGGTATGCTGGCAGTTATTCGTAATGGAGCGCTTCTGCCGGCTGTACTTTGGTTGCCAGCCAACTGGGGTACAACCCGCAGAGAATCGTCAACAGGTAAACAATTAACGCGGAAACGATAATGCTGTAAAAATAGATTTTGCCGGTGATAAAGCCGATGATGTCGAGCAGGGGAAACTGCACGACAACCGCAATTCCTACGAGTACGCCGAATGACGCAATGATCAGGAGTTCGCCGAGAATCTGTTTTTTGATACGCGATGCGGTTGCGCCTTTAGCGCGGCGAAGACCGATTTCTTTGGTGCGCTGGGTGACGTTTTGCCAGAGCACGCCGGTGAGTCCCAACCCCACCATAATCATCAAAAATCCGGCAATCAGTCCGAGCAGAATGAGCGGCGTCAATTGAAGGCGAAACGCCGATTCGCGCATCTCGACGAGCGGTTGCGCTTCAAAAGACCAATCCTTGGCAATGGCTTGCAGTTTGTCTGTCAACTTCACTTGAAACTCAGCCGTGGTTCCGGGGCGCAGTTTGAGCACCAGATTTCGCGGCGGGCGGTCTTTCGGATCATTTAAATTTTTTCTGACAAATAAAAAATTGCCGGGTGCGCTCAGTTCGCCCGATTTGCGAAAATCCGATACCACGCCGACCACTCTCGATTCTCTGCCGTTTCGCCCCTGTGCGCCGAGCGTCTTGCCGACCGCCTCTTCCGCGCCAAAAATTTCCTCAGCCATTCGTCGATTGATAACTACCGGTTGAAAGTTCGCCCCATCATCTTCTTTGCTGAACCAACGACCGGCGACGATATTTAAGCCGAGCACCTCACTGAATCCATCTGTGACTTCGTCACGTTCGTATTCAACAGTTTTTCCATTGAACTCTTCAGCGCCAAAACTGCCGCCGAATTCATAGGGCACAGAGAGCGCGCTTGCCGCCTGTTCGATTTCGGGCATATCTTTCACTGCAAGGTAGAGTTGCCGCGTGGTCTCCAGTTGTTCGGGTGTGAAGTAATCGTCAGATTGTTGCTTGACGTCGATGCTGACGTTCCAAACATTGTCGTAGGTAAAACCGAGCGGATGACGATAGTTGTCGGCGTAATAGACGACAAACATCATCACTGCAAACAGCACCAGAAAAGAGACGAAGATTTCAACCGTGATGAGGAAATTGATGCGCTTGCGATTCCAGACCAGTTTAATCAAGTGCTTAATCATCGCACACCTCCGGTTAAAGCTTGCACGGGGTGCAGCCGCGACATCTTCCAAGCCGGGTACACCCCCGACAGCAAACCGAAGCAAACCGCCAGCGCCAAGCCATACAAAAAGATTCTGAAATTCATCTGGAACTCGGCATAAGGAATCAAATTGCTTTGCGAAATCAGGTGCAGGACAAAGTAAGAACCCACAAAACCAATTACGCCACCAATCAGAGTCAGAAGAATATTTTCGATGATGAACTGTCCGACGAGGGTCAGGGAAGAAGCGCCGAAGGCTTTGCGAACACCAATCTCAGATGCGCGTTCCATAATCCGGCTGATATTGATGTTGATGAGGTTGATGGTCGGCAGCAACATAAATAAAAGCGCCGCGATGGTAATGCCTATAATTAAGCGCGCCGGTGTGGCATCCTCGCTTGGTCCCGGACTGAAGAAACGCGCAACCCCTTCGGGGAAAGTGCAAATGGCGCTTACCGCCTGATTGAATTGTTTATCCGGTATCTCTACTTGCGTCAGCCGTGAATTGAACTCTTCTTTGATGGCTGGAATATCAGCAACGTTTCGCGCCAGAAACAAGCCCATAAAATTGCCGACGAACTCTTTTTTATAGGCGTCCGTCTTGGCAGTGCTGATGGGCACCCAGATGTCCGAGAAAGGAATAATGCGCAGGGTCGGCACATTGGAAACTACCCCGACGACGCGAAAGTTTTGCCCGTCAATGTCGATAGTTTTGCCCACTGCCGAGTCGTTGCCGAAAAATTTTTTGCGCGTCGCCTCATTAATCACGGCGACGAAATTTCGATTCTTCTCGTCTACTTCGGTGAACGCCGCGCCTTCGAGAAATTGGAAATCCATCATCTGCCAGAACTCGCCGTCTGTTCGTCTCAAAAACAATTTAATTTTTTCGTCACCTTTGTAAGTGACAACCTGACCCGGTCCCGTAAAGAACGTCTGTTTTTCTACGAACGGAAGGTCGCGACAATAACGGTCAAGAAATCTATAACCCGCCAGTCCGTTCATGCTTCCATGTTCGCCGCGAATTTGCATTTCATAGACTCCGAGCCGTCTATCGAGATTTTTTTCCGGCGGCATTTCACCGAAAACATGGTCAATTATCGCGGTTGCCACCATCAGCACGACCAATGTAAAGCTGATGGCGAACAGACTGATGAAAGTAAAAAACTTGCGTCGCAGAAAAACTTTGAATGCGGTTTTGAAGTAGTTTTTTAACATAGTGTCCGTAGTCCGTAGTCCGTAGTCCGTAGCCCGTAGTTAGTAGCTCGTAGTTTGTTTATTAGTTTTACCACTGTGACAACTGCAAACTAATACTACGGACTACGGACTACGGACTACGGGCTAATTCACCTGCCGCCCATCGAACAGTCTGACGATGCGTTCGGTTTTATCGGCTTGGCGCGGGTCGTGTGTGACCATCACCACCGTGGTTTTTTCATTGCGGTTGAGGTCATGCAAAATGTCCATAATCTCATCGCCCATCTGTGAATCGAGATTGCCCGTCGGTTCATCGGCAAGCAGGATGCGCGGATTACCGACGATGGCGCGGGCAATCGCTACGCGCTGTTGTTGCCCGCCCGAAAGTTGCGAAGGAAAATGGTGAACTCGCGACGCCAGCCCCACACGTTCCAGCGCCTTGAGCGCGTGTTTGCGCCGTTCGCCATTCGACAGACGACGGTAGAGCAAAGGCAGTTCGACGTTGTCAACCACTGACAGGTCGCTGATCAGGTGAAAAGTTTGAAAGACAAAACCGATTTCCTCGTTGCGAACCCGCGCCAGTGCGCGATCCGCATAAGACGTGATGCGGTTATTGTTGATAACCACTTTGCCGCCGCTTGGCGCGTCCAGTAAGCCTATGACATTCAGTAGGGTGCTTTTACCGGAACCGGATGGTCCCATAATCGAAATGAACTCGCCTTCTTTGACCGCGAGGTTGACGTTGCTGAGCGCCACGGTTTCAATCTTCGAGGTGCGATAAACCTTTTCAATATTTTCGAGTTGAATCATATTCCGGGTTTGTTGATTGGCTGAAAATTCTTCTTTAACTTGTACGGATGCGCTTTCCATCTTCTCTCCTGTAAGTTATTGGTTTCCCTGAAACCGACTCCTGTAGCCAATTTCAAGTCTTTGCCATCAAACTTTAAAATCTATTTCAGCTTGATCTCTTGCAAATGCTGGTACTCGCCCATGTCGGAAATGATGACCTCATCGCCTTCATAGAGTCCTTCGACGATTTCACAATTATCGAAACTGGCGATGCCGAATTTAACCGGGGTTTTCACTGCCACATCGCCGCGAACTATGAACAACTCGCGCACCCCATCTGCGGTAATCGCGGGACCTTTTTTAATCCGCAACACGCGGTCTTTTTTATCTGTCACAATCAACACATCGACGCGCAGATTGGCTTTTAATAGGGCGCTGGATTTGTCTTTCAAAGTGATAGCGGCGGTGATGGTGCCGTCTTTTACGGTCGGCAGAATGCTTGCGACGGTGCCCTGCAAATAATCGTCGTTTATTTTGATGCTCGCAGGCATTCCCGCCGTAATGTTTCCGGCGTGAATATCCGAGTAAGTCGCGTTGACCTGAAACGAATTGAGGTCAGCAATGCGCGCAATGACTGCGCCTTTCTGAATTATCGCGCCTTCTTCGGTAACGACCCAGGTCAAGACCCCGTCGCGGTCGGCTTTGGTGGTCGCAAGTTCGAGTTGTCGCGCCGCTTCGTTACGCTCTTTTTCAAGGGTCTGCATTTCCAGAACCAAACCTTCGATTTGCGTGCGGGTTGATTGTTCGGCATTCAGTTTTGATTGTTCGAGTTGTTTGAGTTCAAATGCGGCTTTTTCTTCTTGAAGTTCAGCTTCGCGCAATTTCTCTTCGGAAAGCAATCCTTGTTTTGCGAGATTGCGATTGCGCGCGGTTGCAGCGCGGGCGGATTTGTATTCGAGATTTTTGATTTCCCAGCGACTTTGCAAATCGGCAAGCGCGGTCTGTAAATCGAGTTTGATTTTCGCCTGTTGATTCTGTTTCAAAGCCATTTGCTGATTGATTTTTTCAACCGCCAGCACCGATTCGTTGACATCGAGTTCAAGAATCGGCTCGCCTTTGCGGACACCGTCACCGGCGCGTTTCAAAATCTTTTTCACCTGCGCATTGATCGGACTGGAGATGACCTGCTCGAATTCCGGCACCACGGTTCCGGACGCGCTGATGGTTGCTTCGATTGCACCCGCCTCGACGCGAGCAGTACGAATGCGCGAACGGTTGATGGACGCTTTCATCAACCGTGGCGCGTAAACGAATCCCGCGACAACAAACGAAATGACGAACAGCAAAATCAACAGCCGTTTGATGAGTTGCCGGTTGCGAAAACCGCGATCAATCTCTCTATCCATACGCCAGGGTGTGGCAATCGTCGCGCCATCCAAGCAGGTCGTTAAAGTGTTGATTTTTCTGGGGCGGATTAATTGTTTTGCGGGGGTTTGTGTACACCAATGTACAGCGAATGTACGCTACCGGACACTCTGTCGCGCGGGTTTAGGGAGCGGTCTTTGACTGTGACTCTGTTGCTGAAAGGTTGGCATCATTCATAAGCGCAACATAGGTGACCAAGGCGCGATGGTCAGACCACGAAGGCAATAGGGTAGTTTCATAAACCGCGAAATTCTTTTTCGTCCAGATGTGATCAATCGCAAGCAGCGGCACAGGCAGGGGCCAGGTTGCGGAAAAGCCTTCGCCACTCACCTCGAATGCATTATTGAAATTTTCTCTGAGCGGCGCAAAATGAACGGAATCGCCGGGCGTGTTGAAATCGCCCACGATGATGAGATTTTCTGCGCTGTGCAGGGCGATGACTTTTTCGAGTTCGGCGAATGCAGGGGCGCGCGATTGCAGCGGGTCGGGCGGAATATCAACGAGAATAATCGATACCTCCGTATTTTTAATTGCCAGTTTTATCCAGTTGTATCTGCCGCCTGCTGCCAGATCGTTGGAATTTTTTTCAATGATTTTGCCTTTGGTGGTGAGCAGCATTTCGCCAAACAATAATTTGACTGTTTGATAGGCGAAAGCTTTTTTCCATTCCTCTTTAATCTCTTTTTCTCTTCCGGCTTCAACAAGGCAAACGATGTCTGCATCTACGTCCTGCACCTGAACGATGGCTTTGCCGATGCCGTAACGCGCGTGGTCGGCGTTCCAGAACATGAGTTTAATGGCTTCGGGTACGGCGGTCGGCGCCTGCCGACGATAGCCGTTTGCAAGCCAGCACACGCAGGTCGCAATGGCTAGCAACCAAAACAAGAGCGCAAACCTGAACCTCCGTTTTTGCGCGTAGAGCGCGCTGATGATAAGACTCAACCCAGCAAGCAATGACCAGGGCGTAATGTAATACCAGGTTGAAAAACCAATGAAGCGGTCTTTGATGGTGAGGCGAACAAGAACGCTTGCAACAAAAACCAAACTTAAAATTCGGGCGACGGAAAAATACTTCTTCATTTACTTCTGATTACCTGCGCCCAGTCTAAGGTAATCCCTGTTGCCAGGCTACTCTTTTATTCGCCAAGGTGGATTGGTGCGGTTTTCACCGGCATAAAACAGGCAGATTAAGTTTTCGTCGGGGTCTTTCAAATAGGCTTCGCGCCAGAGCCAGCTTTTATCCGTCGGGTCTTCTTGAAAACTGTAACCCTGGTTTTTAAGTTCCCTAACCTTCTCATCAAGGTTATCGCACTCGAAATAGACCGCCGTGGTTGAATGCGGTTTGCCTTCGTTGATTCGTTCAATCGAAAAAGTCGAATCGCCATCGGGACAAAGAAACCGCGCGTAATGATCGAGTCCGCCAACAATGGGAATGAGTCCCAGACCTTTATAAAATTCAAACGACCGATACACATCCGTAACGTGAACTGTAACTTGATTGAGCCGCATCACAACCTCCAAAAATTTTTCTCACTTTCACTGTAATAAGCCGAAAAAGACAAAGCAAACAATCGCGCCGACAATGCTCATCGAAAGTCCCCACGCGAGCATCCAGTTAAACAGCGCGCCGCGATTTTCGCTCTCTGCCGCATTCGATATGCACAATGCGCCGAGCGTCGAAAGCGGCGAAACATCTACGAGGTGCGCGCCGACATTGATTGAATAAGCGATATGCAGCGGGTCGCCGCCGCCGAGTTTTTCCACAAGTCCGGGAATCGTGGGAAGGAATGCCGGCAGGACGACGCCCGATGAACTGCTGTAAACCGAAATCACGCCGGTTACAAATGCGATGCTTCCGGTGATGGTCTTTTGCGTAGAGATGCGCGCCAGCAATCCCGTGAATAAATCCATGCCGCCCGATTTTTCGAGTATCGCAACCAGCAAAGTGACGCCGCACACCATCAGGATGGCATTCCACGGCATCTCTTTGATGGCGCGTTTTTCATCAGCGACCTGCGCGAGCGATAAAATCGCTACGCCAATAAATGCGCCAACCGTCACATCAATTTTTAAAACGATTACCGTGAGCACAAGCATTGCGATAATCGCCAGCGTCAGTTTTTGTTTGCCGTCGAATGATTCAACCTTGTGTTGCGCGGTGTCCGTGACTTCACGGTCTGCGGTTTTGTGACGGGTGAAAAGTTTTAACCCGCCGAGGGTGAAATAACCGACGAAGGCGACGAAGGATTGCGCGACCAGGGTGTTGAGATAATTCTGCCACTCGAAGCCCTGCAGTCCGGCTTTTGACATTAACTCTTTGGCGATGATGCCGGTCGGCGCAAATGGTGAAAAGGCTCCGGCGCTTGCCCCGTTACAAAGCATGATTGCCATTAAAAACGCCGGGACACGAGCGCGACCGGCAACCGCCATCGCAATCGGCGCAAGCAAAGCCGTGGCGGCGACATTGCCGGGACCAATCGACGCGACCAGGAGAGCGAAGAAAAAGAAGATGACCGGAATGGCTCCGGCATTGCCGCGCGCAAGGGTTACAGCCAGATGCGAGAGTTTATCGAGCGTGCCGTTGACATTGGCTTGCGAAAACAGCAAAGTGATGCCGACGAGGGTTAAGAACATGCTGACGGGAAAACCGGCGATGACTTCCGCGAGTTTCAATTTGCCGAAAAAGACGCCGACGATAAACGCCATTGCGATGGACAACAGTCCCACATTGCGGCGCGAAATAATGCTTACAAGAATGGCAACAAACAACGCCAGCAGAGAAATCAACGCAAGATTCAAATCCCGTCTCCTTGAACCGTTTTCGACTGCAAGTTGCTGAAATAATTTTTAATCTATAGCGGTTTGCAATTGAGGTTACCCATCCTCTGTTGAGAGAGCGGTCTTTGACCGCTTGTTCAACCTTAGTAATCATTTTGCAAACCGTTATCGTGAGGGCACATCATAAGCGATTCAAGCTCGCAAACAAAATGAGCAATCGGGTTAATTGGATTTTTGTATGAGGCATCAGTGAGGCGAGTTGGTGATTTGGTTTTAGTTGAAAGAAATAATTGTAGAGGCAAAACCCTTGTGGTTGCCTGAATCGTCTTGAACTAAAAATGCCACGAAGTGGCAAAGGAAATTAGCCTGTGGTGAAGCCACAGGTTGGCAATATTACAAAAAATTTCTCGCCCTGAAAGGGCAAAGGATTGCGGTAAAATCCTGCGCCCCTTCAGGGCGTGATGTTAGAACAAATTTCCTGTGGCTTCACCACAGGCTAATTTCCAAAGCGCCTCCGGCGCATTCTGATCGCGGAAGAATGCCGAACGCGCACTGTTCAATGCCGATTTCCAAAGCGCCTCCAGCGCATTTTGATCAATAAAACCTGCATGAAAGTTTGAAATTTTCTATGCAGGTTTATTGATTATTCCTAACTCACGCGCTCCGGGAGAGGCGTTTCGAGAATTTCCATCAATAGCTCAAGTCTTGATGGACGCGAGAGCATCGGAATCAAGTTTGGCAATGAATAGTAATCGCCCGCAAAGCTGAACGTATCGAACTGCACGCTGCGACCGCGAAGGTTGTGTTCCATGTAGGTGCTGGAACTTCCGACCTTCACAATCAACACGCTTGGCGCAAGCTGCATATCGCGACGGTACGCTTCATAAGCATCGTGGAAGAGCGGCGCGGTGTTGTCGCCTTCGTCCGTCACGATGATGAATTGTTCAACCGCTTGTTTTTTGAGCCGCATCACTTCAACCGGCGCACCGACACTGGTTGCGCCTGCCGCAAGTATGCCTTGAAAAGCGCGCTCCCAATCCGACAACTCGTTGCCTTTTGCCTTGATCGGGTAAGCGATGTTGTCAAACGCATAGACAAACAAATCAGCTTCGGTAATGCCCGACACTAACGCAGCAATTTGCTTACCCACTTCGATGGCTTCGGTCATCGAGCCGGAATTATGGCTGACAATTCCATTACTGATGAATGAATGTCCGTCAGGTACACAAAGGTCATATACTGACTCCTCACCTTCTTCAATTTTGCCAACAACATCCAGGAAAAGCTGGGAATCAGCGATTTCTCCAATATCGCCGACAGATGTGAACGAAGGGTATGCTGCAAAAATGGATGACAATAAATCAGTGGGAACGCGATGATTTTTGGCATTACCTTTAAAGCAAGCTACGGTTGGAAAGAATTGTCGCAATTGATGAGATGCTCCGCGTCCAAGCGTATCCATTGTAGCTTGCGCCAAGCCCGGTACGGAATCCCAACGAGCAGACCAAGTTAATGTGTGAGCGCCAGCTACAGCATCCGTAACTTCTTCTTGCTTGGCGATAGATGCAAAGCCAATCTCATTCACAAATCGCAGCGCATCGGAACCGCCAATGGTTAATCGCCAGTAGGAACGAAGCAAACGACTGCCGTTTGTGGCTTGACTACGAAATGATTTAAGACGGCTGACAATGCCAAAGTTGAGTAACATCACTTGAATCTCTCTAAGCAATCGCGCGGATGTGGAAGTAGCCGCAAGAACGCCTGCTCTGCGATTCATCAGTCCGCCATCGCCTGCAAAGTAGCCGCGCAAAAATTCGCGTTGCGTTTTTTCAGACGACCTCAAAACTGATAGTGGAACGATGTAATCTCTTGCCCGACCTTTCTTCAAGCCAATGGCATCCCACAAGAAATAAACTAAGCTTTCTGATTGCACACCAGCGCTTTGGCAATTGTTTCTTTCCATCACTTTTGCCTTTATGCTAAACAACTCCAAAGACAATCTACAGAAATCTTCCATCAATTGCTCATCGCTATTGCAGAACTCAACTACAGCGGGACGGAAGTGAATACGTCCTTCAGCAACCACATAGCCTAACCATCTGCCTAATTCAGGAGTCATACGGCGTGGCACTTGCAACTTTACTTCTGTTGGTTGATAAGCTTCTTTAGGCTTGTAATCTGCAAAAGAAACATCTTCACCAAAACAGCGTGTGTTACGTCGCAATGCAATATAATCCCCTGCCTGCAAAGCTTCTGCTTTTCGCCACAGCAATCTTGCATCTGCCGGGTTGTAGCAAAGAATCGGGTGATTCAATGATGCGCCAAGTCGAAAACCTTTTTCCGTTTCAATATATCGGACAGGTTTCCTGCCGTTCAAAAATAGCTTTGTGGCTTGTGCCATGCTGCTGCGCGTTGCCACGGTTAAATCAAGCCCGATTTCCGTAACCCCATCTTGCACGGATGGCACAAGGCTTGAGATAGGGAGCAACCCATGTTCTGTGCAAATAAGCGTGTCTCCGGTTACACACTTGTCAACCAGCAATGCCGTAGGCTTTGAAATTTTGCCGCGCTTCTTTACCTGCGTGTCGGCAATCTTGTTCAAGCGTTCAACGGTTTCGGCATCGAGGTCTGCTGCATCAGCCGCTACGCGCGTCTTGAGCGCCGCAACTCTGTCGGACTTTGCCGCCTCTGCAAGTTTTTCATCAATCAAGGCTTTGACTTCGCCATTCTCGAACGCGCCGCGAGATTTGAGCGAATTCAAATTGTTGATGACCTCTTGCGGCGTCATCGCGTTAATCAATGCTACGAGCACCGTTGGCGTCACCTGCTTTACCGCGCCGATGGCAATCGTGTAAGGAATTTTTTTCTCCACGATGATTTGCGCCTGCGCGAGAGGCGTGTCGGCAATGGCTAACAACTTGAGCGCGTAAGCGAGGCTGTCTTCCGGCGGCGCGCCTTTGAACAACACCTGTTCGGCGCGTTCATTTGGCTTGATGTGCAAGGTCGCATAGAGGTGTTTCATGGCTTTGCGACCACGAAGCGCGGCGCGGTCGAAGAATGCCGCATCGCTTTCGCGTTTGCGCAAATACTTGGTCACCGCCGTGCGCGCTGAACGCGGCACTTTGCCTTTGTGCGTCTTCATGAAATCAACCACACGGGCTACTTCATAAGGCGGAAATTCCTGCAACATTACGAAGCCCGCGTCGCGGTGGTCAGCTATCGTGCTCGTAAGTAAGTTGGCAACGAACACCTCTTTGTGGTCGCGCACATCACCGTTGGCTTGATACCAGACCGCAAGGTGACCGTAGAAAATCGGGTCACGCTTCAGCATATCATCGTGCAGCGCCGCGACTTTTTCGAGTTCACGGTGCGGCGTGGTGAGCAAACTGTTTAAAATTTCCATACGCACATCGCGCTCTGCATTGTTCATCGTCGTCATTTCAGTTCTCCCATTGGTTATCGTTTGTTGAAATCCGGCGCGGTTATTTTGCGTTGGCGTCGGGCGCGGCGCAACCGTTTGTTGCGGCGTTGGTTGTGGCGTTGGTTCAAACAGTTGTTTGATGAGTTCGACAATTAAAGTGAACATGGTTTCTCCTTCGGAAACGATGAAGTATGAACGATGAACGATGAACAAAAAGAAGCACTGAACTGTTCATCGTTCATCGTTCATACTTTCTTATTTCGACTCCAGACTCCTGACTCTCGACTCATTTCAATGGTCCTATATCCGGTTCCATCCACGCGGTTCGCGCGTCCCACGAAAACAAGCGTTCGGCGCTGTAATATACAAATGGAAATTTTCTCTCGGCGTATTTACTCCTTAATAGTCCGTTTGCCAATTCAACTATCGAAGTCTTTTCGTTTGCGCCTGCAAGATACGCGCGAACTGCCCACATCCAGAAGATCGTCATCGTTTCGTGATAACCGCCGGTCGGTGTTTGTAGTGTGCCGGTGGCTGCGTTGTACGCTAAAATCGCTTCACGCACTTTATTGAGTGCCGGTTCCGGGTCGTAGTGGAGGTTGTACCAGAGCGCGACCATCAAATGCGCCTGATGTGTCCATTTGGGTTTTGGCAAGGAACAGGCTTCAAATGCCGCAATGAGGCGTTCGAGTTCGCTGGTGTCATGATAAGGCTCTGTGGTGTTAATCGTATCCACCGGTTCGATTGTGACTGCAATAGTATCCAGCATGGGTTTCTCCTTTATGAGTGCTGAGTGCTGAGGACTGAGCCAAAGAAAGTATGAAATCTGAAGGCGAAATGATAAACGATAAAATAAAGATTCAACTCTTCTGCTCATCGTTCATCGTTCCGACTTCAGCGCCTCAGTCCTCAGCACTCAGTCCTTAATACTTACCGCGCAAGTTGAAAGGGCAGTTTGTTGCCTGCTATCAGGTCTCAGGCTTGCAGCATGTTTCCCTTTACACGCACCTCGTTGGTTGTTTTGGTGGGGTATGTATGCCCTACCGGTTGGGGCGCGGCAAAAATGACGAAAAGGTGAAAGGGTGAGGGGGTGAACGGGTGAATCACGACCCCATGACTTCACCTCTTCACCTCTACACCTTTTCACCTCTTCAAAGCCGAATCGCGTCCGCGCAAGTTTGAAAGGCTGTGCTTTTTAAGCTGCCCCATAAATTTGGCGGGGCAGGATAGGAATCGAACCTACATGACCAATTTTGGAGATTGGTTTTTACCAGTATGTAAGCCTTGCGGGTCAGGGCGCAGACGCGATGCGAAAGAAAAAGTTAAAAGGTAAAAATAAAAAGTTACCGCAATAGGTTTTTACTTTTGCCTTTTGACTTTTTACTTTCCAGATATCGAAATTCCCGCGCAAGTTTGAAAGGCATTTGCTTATTTTCGCCACAAAAGCCTGGGCTTTTGGTGAGATTTGAACTCACAAGGTCTTGCGACCGTCGAGGTTTCTGCTCGATGCGTGTACCAGTTAAGTGTGTAAGCCTTGCGTGTCAGGGCGCGGGATAAACCCTTTGAGTTTTTGAGTCTCCGCGCAAGTTGGAAGAGCCTGGCAAACTTGGACGGTATGTAAGCTCGCCCGGTCAGGGCGCGGGAAAATCTTTAACTCAATCATTCAAAAATTTTTCAAAGAACAAAATTGCAAAACAAAAAAAATATAAGTGCAAATCCGCGCAAGTTAGAAAAGCTGTTGTTCACTGGCGCTCTATCCACTGAGCTACGGGTGCATAAATCAAAAGCACCCGACGGGAATCGAACCCGCGACCTCCCCGTTATAAGCGGGATGTGTGTAAGCTTCGCCGGTTGGGGCGCGGAAATTTTAAGATGAAGGGGAGAAGGGGTGATGTCGTCTTTCTTCATCACCTCTACACCTCTTCACCTTGTCACCTCTTCACAAAATCATGCTCGCGCAAGTTTGAAAGGCTGTTTTTAATCATCCCCTGATTGTGGTGGAGATGGCAGGAATCGAACCTGTCAGCCAATTTTTCAGATTGGTTTATCCATGTATGTAAGCCTCGCCGGTCGGGGCGCGAGCGTGAAATTCAATTCATTCAAAGAACCAATAAAATTCGATAAAAACTGCAATCAATAAAACCACTAAAAATCAAAAATTAAAATCAGTGCATCTCCGCGCAAGTTAGAAAAGCCAGTCATATTTTTCCCCCTGTGCTCTGCCAATTAAGCTACTCCCCGTCAAGTGAATCGGGGACGAAGGAGTCGAACCAACACCTCAGAGAACCTTGCAAGTATGTAAGCTTCAAAGGTCGGGGCGCGGAAAAATAAAAAGGCAAAAGTGCAAAGGTAAAAGTAAAAAGTCTGGTCAGCGAATTCGGTCGGCAAAAGTGGGCGTTCATTAAATGTCACCCACTTTGCCTTTTTACTTTTTACTTTTAACTTGTTTATCCGTACACCGCTTCAGGACGGATAATGAAATCGCCTGCTGGGGTGCGATCAACCACATAAAAATCGAAACGGTTGATTGCCACATCAAAGTGACGCGCAAGTTGTGATTTGATTTGCGCATCGTTCATACCGGCAAGCACACCGAGTTGAACTTCCTTGAAATCGTATGAACGACCTTCAAAACGTACGTGAACCATTTTCGTTTACCTCCTTTGCAGAAGTCTGGAGTCGAGAGTCTGGAGTCCTGAGTCGTTGTATCCGCGATGCGTGATAAACGCCTCGGTTTATTGCACAGCAGTTGAAAGACCGCAGACTCATTCCTAAGCTGTCATGGCGTCTTCGAGGAACAAATATTTGCGCCATTCGGGACGCTTTTCGGCTGCCGCGTAAATCGCTGCTTTGTCCAAGCCATAACGCAAGGCGCTGGGGTTTGCAAGTAGCGGCATTCTGGCTTCTTCCGGCGTGCGGTCGCCTTTGCGTTGATTGCAAATCTTGCAAGCTGCGCAGAGGTTTTCAGGAACCGACGCGCCGCCACGTGAACGCGGCATAATGTGGTCAAGCGTCAGTTCAAACGCTGTGCCTTTTGTGCCGCAATACTGGCAACGATGCCGGTCACGCGCGATGATGCTGGCGCGCATATTCGCGACCCGTCCCTGGCGCTTTTTGTGCAGGTTGATGTACTCAACCAGACGCACCACCGAAGGCAAAGGAAAAACAAAGCGCGGTGAACGCAACACGCGGTCGCCGTCGAGTTCAATGACCTGTGCCGCTTCTTTCCACACGAGGCGGAGTGCGCGCGGCGCGCTGATGATGCCGAGCGGCTCGTATGAGGCATTCAAAAGCAAAACTTTTCTGGTCATTGGCATCATCTGTTTTTCTCTTTTCATACTCCAACTCATTTCATTTACCTCGTAAGAACGACCTTTGATTCGCCATCTTGCTATAAAAAAGCCCGAATTTACTAGCTTTTTTAATGATCGGAGAAGGAATCGAACCTTCGACCTCCGGTTTGTAAGACCGGCGCTCCACCGATTGAGCTATCCGACCCGAGTGAAGGCAAAAGGCAAAAGTTAAAAATCAAAAGGCAAAAATCCTGTTTATACATTTATGGTCAAAGACAATTTTGCAGCTTAACTTTTGCCTTTTGCCTTTTGCAATTTGCCTTTTGCTTTCTTGCAAAGCAGGTGGTGAGATTTGAACTCACGGCTTCGAGTTTGGAAGACTCGCGCTCTTAAACCAGGCTGAGCTACACCTGCGATTTTCAAAAAGCCGATGGTGAGAGTCGAACTCACGACCTACGATTTACGAAACCGTTGCTCTAACCTGCTGAGCTACATCGGCAATTTTATAGGCTTTCGGTGGCGGACGCCTCAGTGAATGGGCGTCTTCAAAACGTTTCTCAGTTTCGCCAAACCGAAAGCGTTGACTGCGGAGACAGGGATCGAACCTGTACTCTCTCGGTTCAAAGCCGAGCGCGTTGCCAATTACGCTACTCCGCACCAGCAAGCAAAAGTAACAAGGTAAAAGTATAAGCCCGTAAACTATTTTTGCCTTTTGCATTTTAACTTTTGCCTTTTGCGTTTATTCAGTGGTTGGAGGCGGAATCGAACCGCCGACACTCGGCTTTTCAGACCGATGCTCTTCCAACTGAGCTATCCAACCGTAAATCAGGGCGGAAGGATTTGAACCTTCAACCTCCTGTTTAGAAGACAGGCATTCTCATTCCGCTGAACTACGCCCCGAAGATTTCAATTATCGAAATTAGTTAATCGGTAAACCGTTAATCAATTAACCAATCAAAGCCCCAAGCTCGCACGGTACGGAGGAGGAATGCCCGTACCGTGCGCGAGCATCGCTTGATGCTCAGGTCAGCGAGGCAACCGAATTGGAGCGAAGAGAGTTGAACTCTTGACCTCCCGGTTATCAGCCGGGTGCTACTACCACTGAGCTACGCTCCAAGATAAGTAAAAAGTCAAAAGGTAAAAGTAAAAAGTATTCTTGAGCTTTTGCCATTGCGTTTGCCGAAGTACCCGAAACCTTTGCCTGCGCTTTTGGCTTGGTAATTTTTTCTTTGCGCTTTTGCCTTTTCACTTTTTACTTCGTCAGTGGAATAGGTCGGATTTGAACCGACAGCCTCTGCGTTGCAAGCGCAGCGCTCTGCCAAATTGAGCTACTACCCCAGGAAAGTCGGGGAAACTGGACTCGAACCAGCGACCTCACTGTCCCAAGCCGTGTGCTCTTGCGCGACTGAGCTACTCCCCGAAACTGGCTCCGGCGGCTGGACTCGAACCAGCGACTTCCCGCTTAACAAGCGGATACTCTGCCGACTGAGTTACACCGGAACAGATTTCAAACCAATTGCGGAGGCAGGATTTGCACCTGCGACATGAGGCTTATGAGACCCCTGTTCTGCTGCTGAACTACTCCGCCGAAAATTAGCATTGAGGATTCAGGCTTTAGGGAATTCAATGAATTTCCTTTCTCCTGCTCTCTCCATCTCCCTTTCTTTAAAATGGGTCGGGTGAGACTTGAACTCACGACCTCGCGCTTAAAAGGCGCTTGCTCTAGCCGACTGAGCTACCAACCCGGATTGCAAATCGGTTCAACGAACTACGTCATTAAGACTCATTACTCATCACTCATTACTCATCACTCATTACTCATCACTTTCAGTAATGCCCCTGTCGAGATTTGAACTCGAATCGCGCACTGATCCGGTGCTTGCAGCTTATAAGACTGCTGTTTTGCCAGTTAAACTACAGGGGCGCGAGTGGATCGGGTGAGACTTGAACTCACAGCCATCTGATTAAGAGTCAGCTACTCTCGCCAGTTGAGTTACCGATCCGCGTTACAATTTCAAAACTTTGGCTACCTTGAAACCAGCTACGAGAGCCGGTTTCAAGGAAATCACAAAATTTGGCGGAGACGATGGGATTTGAACCCACGCTCTTCGGATCGACAATCCGCTGCTTTGCCGGACTAAGCTACGCCTCCGCAAGCTGGGGTGAATGACGGGACTCGAACCCGCGACCGCACGTTCCACAGACGTGTGCTCTAAGTCTTCTGAGCTACATTCACCATTAAAATATTTGGCAGGGCGTGCGGGACTCGAACCCGCGAAAACGTGATTGAAAGCCACGTCGCTTGACCGCTTGCATAACGCCCCACGACTACGTCACCCTGCAAAAGTTTTATGCCAGGTGTGTGTGACTTAGAACAGGTATTGAATCAGGAGAAACAAACAACTGATCAACCACATCACCAGCTTCGCCAATACTTTCACAATGAACAAAACAATCGTCGTATCGAAAACCATGCTGTTTATTCCTCCTTTCCGGAATCCGGGTAAAAGCAAATGACAGTGCGCGAACACGAAGGACTTCAGCGAACGTGGAAATTACAATTTGCAAAACTGCCATGGGCTTTTATTCCTTTCCTGAATTTCAGAGCGCGTGGTGAGAGTTGAACTCACGATGATGGCTTTTGCAGAGCCACGCCTTAAACCATCTTGGCTACACGCGCGTGAATTTGTTGTGGAGTGGATGACGAGATTTGAACTCGCGACCTCAGGTGTGGCATACCTGTGCTCTTGCCTGTCTGAGCTACATCCACTCAATGCCTTTGCCTTGAAAGCGGCTGTGGAAGCCGGTTTCGTGCCACTTACGAATGCGGAAGGCGGGAGTCGAACCCGCAATGTCACAGGCGGACGCCGGTTTCTAAGACCGGTGCGTTTACCGGGTTTCGCCACTTCCGCGTCATTCGGTTGGTGCGGGAGGTGGGAGTTGAACCCACAAAAGAACAGGTTTTGAGTCTGTCGCGTATGCCTGCTTCCGCCACTCCCGCAACCGTTCCGCTTAACACGGTCGAGTTCTCGCCCTGTCTAAAAACCGTGTTAAACGAAACATTCGTTGAATGCGGAAGGTGAGAGTCGAACTCACAGACCTGGAAGGCGACAGCTTTTAAGGCTGCTGCGTTTGCCGGTTTCGCCACTTCCGCATTGATAAACTCGCAGTGCGGATGAGAGGATTTGAACCTCCAAAAACAACGCTCTCAACGTTGCGCGTATGCCAGTTCCGCCACACCCGCAGCCCTTAAAGTCACTCTCTAAAAGTAATAATTGCGAAGCGAACCATCATAGCTGCCCGATTTCATACAGCATTTCTTGAAACCGGCGTTTTGAACCACAAGGACAAAGGTCGTTACGACCAAGCTTTTCAACTAATTCTTTTTCGCTATGAACGAATTGCATGCCACGTTTGACTTGAGTCTCCGAATTAAAGCCCTTGCGCCTCTTACTGCTTCGCTCGAAATAAAAAGCCGTCTTCAAATTTGCTTTTCTTGTACATATGAATCTCCATCGTTGCCTATATCGTTAATTTCCTAAATACCGGTATAGGCATTTAGTTGAAAATAAATCTTCCGCAAATCGAAATGAAACTACTTCATTTAAACTGATGAACCCGGTAGGACTTGAACCCACGACCTGCTGATTCGTATTCAGCTGCTCTTCAATCCAACTGAGCTACGGGTCCCGAAACGGAGGCGACAGGACTCGAACCTGTACATCCTTGCAAAGACGCCGGTTTAGCAAACCGGTGGTTTTACCATTCACCCACGCCTCCAACGGAGGGTAAGAGACTCGAACTCTTACAGGCTTAAAGACCCGGCGGTTTTCAAGACCGCTGCACTACCAATTATGCGAACCCCCCAATACAGGAGCGCCGAGAGTTGAACTCGGATGAAAGGTTTTGGAGACCTTCAGGTTGCCAGTTACCTCACGCTCCTAACGATGCCGGGTAGAGGAATCGAACCTCTGTGGTCGCGTTTGACCAATGGTTTTACAGACCAGCGCAATTCCATTCTGCCAACCCGGCGCTTTCGAGTTTACGAATTAAAAAGGCGAATCAAATTGTCAAACAACGAAAAGGAGCGAAACAACTTACCGAATCAGATTTCGGAAGCTGCCCGCTCCTAAAAGTCGCTGTTTGCTTACTGGTTTTGCGAGATTTTGGGAGCGGGAGAGCCGCTCCCGCTGAATCAATTCATCTGGCTATAATCAGTGAAACTCGGTTTCGCGGTTTCCTGATTAGTTATGCGATTAAAATTGACGAATAAAATATTCGATGGCGTGGGTTGTGAACACGTGTGGAGGTTCAGCCCGACGGATGTACCGACAACCAGTTGCCGTCCGCGCCACATCCGGGTCACGCGACCTTCGCCTAATTGTCTTTGTCCATTGAGCAACATTTGCGTTTAATTCTCCAAAGAAAGTTAAAAAAGAAGCGACAGTATCAACCTTTTGCTTTTCAATGTCAACAACTTTTTTTGATTAAATTAAAAAATCTTCAAAAAAGCCTGTAAATTCGGGCTATTTTCAACCCTCACTTACGCGAGGGCGGAAAAACTTGTTTCAAGTTTTTTGAATGAGCGAAAAAATTTTTATTGCAGATTTTTTTGCAGGAAAAAATATTTTGATTTTACTGATGCCATTCAGCTAATGCTAAACGCCAGTTGTCAAACATTCGTCTGAGTTTTTCGTCGTTTGAAAAAGTGATAAATCGTAATCATCGCGAGTGCGAAAAGACCGCCTGCGGAATCGAGCAACGAATCATAGATGGAACTCCCACGAGTTCGGGTGAACGATTGATGCAGTTCATCAATCAATGCCCAGACCACCACAACCGAAAAGGCATACACACACCATGCCCAGCGCCAACGCGCGCGACTGTCGGCGCGAAAGGCGCGAAACAATAAAATCGCTAACACTGCATACTCGAAAAAATGCGCGAATTTGCGAACCAGAAAATTAGTCCCGGTTTCCGGTCCCTGTTCATTCTTACCTAAAAGCTCCAAAATCCAGTCAATGATGCGTTGGGTGTTTTCCCCGGAAAAAATGTCTGTCGAAAACAAATACATCAAACAAAGCATTAGCCCTACGGGAATCCAATACCGAATGAGGCGTTCAGCGGTTGTCAGTTGTGGGGTGATGAGATGCTCTGACATTTGCTCATCATAACAAGAAAGTTTCCGGCTTTGAATGCAAATTAAAAAAGGCAAAACCGATTTCATTGAACCGATTCTGCCTTTTGAAAACTTAAACGGCTTGGCGGGTTATCCGAGTGCCTGCGCGCCGGAAACCACTTCGATAATTTCGCGGGTAATTGAAGCCTGGCGCACGCGGTTCATGTTGAGCGTCAAGGTGTCAATCACATCACCGGCGTTTTTAGTTGCCGAATCCATTGCCGTCATCTGGGCTGCGTGGTTGCTGGCAATCGATTCGAGCATCGCATAGAAGATTTGTGTTTCAATATAACGCGGCAACAGCGTCCCTAAAATATCCGCCGCCGGTTGTTCATAAACGTAATCTATCTGAGTGTCGGATTCTTTCGCGTCGGCTTCACCTGCGAAAGCTTCCGCGCCAATGGGCAACAGTTGCTTGACGACTACCTGTTGCGAGAGCACCGATTTGAATTCGTTATAAATAATGAAAACTTTATCGACGGTTGAATCTTCAGCGGTATAACGTTCCATCAACTCCCGGGCAATTTGAGTTGCGCCTGCATGAGTGGCGGCAAGTTTTTCAACCTCGATGAATTCACCGACGACATTGGCGCGACGACGAAAGAAATCGCGTCCACGGCGACCAATGGCAATCACATCAATCTGTTTTCCGGGATGGTTGCGAATGAATTGTTGCGCGGCTTTGTTGAGATTGGTGTTGAATGAACCGCACAATCCTTTATCGGAAGTCACCAGCGCCAGCACATAATGGTTATCCGATTCGCGCACTTCGAGAAGCGGATGTTTGTAATCACCAGCGCGCGTCGCCAATCGTCCGAGCATGCGCATCATGGTGTTGGCATAGGGGCGCGCCGATACGACGCGGTCTTGCGCGCGGCGCAACTTGGCGGCGGCGACCATCTTCATCGCCTTGGTGATCTTTTGCAAGTTCTTAACCGACCGGATGCGTCGGCGTATATCTTGAAGACTTGGCATAATAGGTTAGTCGTCGGTAATCGGTAGCCGGTAGCCGGTTTCTAGATAAATCACTGGCTACCGGCTACTGGCTACCGACATCCGTTTATTTTGCTGTAGCAGCAGCTTTGTCTGCGGTAAAGCGGTCTTTAAATTCATTAGCCGCTTTCTTCAATCCATCTTTGATTTCGTCATCCAGGGATTTCCGTTCACGGATTTTTTCCAAGAGTCCCGGATGCGCATTCTCGACGAAATTCAATAAACCCTGCTCAAATTTGCGAACATCTTCGAGCGCCAGGTCATCGAGATAACCATTGGTTCCAGCCCAGATGACCAGCACCTGCTGATCGACAGACATTGGCGCATATTGCGGTTGTTTCAAAAGTTCTGTGAGTCGCTGTCCTCTGTTCAATTGCGCGAGCGTCGCTTTATCGAGGTCAGACGCGAATTGCGCGAAAGCCGCGAGGTCGCGATATTGCGCAAGTTCAAGGCGCAGGGTTCCGGCGACCTGTTTCATCGCTTTGATTTGCGCCGAACCGCCGACGCGACTTACTGACAGTCCGACGTTGATTGCCGGACGAATACCTGAATGGAACAGGTCGGATTCGAGGAAGATTTGACCATCGGTGATCGAAATCACGTTGGTCGGAATATAAGCCGAAATGTCGCCCGCTTGAGTTTCGATAATCGGCAATGCTGTCAGGCTTCCGCCGCCCAGGGCATCCGAAAGTTTGGCAGCGCGTTCAAGAAGTCTTGAGTGCAGATAGAAAACGTCGCCCGGATAGGCTTCGCGTCCCGGCGGTCGTCTGAGCAACAGGGAAATTGAACGATACGCCCACGCTTGTTTCGATAAGTCATCGTAGATGCACAGGACGTGTCCGCCTCTATCGCGGAAATATTCGCCCATCGCGCATCCGGCGTAAGGCGCGAGGTATTGCATAGCCGCAGGGCTTGAAGCCGAGGCGTCAACGATGATGGTATATTCCATCGCGCCCGCGTCTTCGAGTGTTTTTTGCACCTGGGCGACGGTTGATTCTTTTTGCCCGATGGCAACGTAAATACAAATCAGGTTGTTGCCTTTTGAATTGATAATGGTGTCAACCGCGACGGCGGTTTTTCCGGTCTGGCGGTCGCCGATGATGAGTTCGCGTTGACCGCGACCGATGGGCACCATCGAGTCAATGGCTTTCAAACCGGTTTGCATCGGTTCGCGCACCGGTTGACGCTCCATCACACCCGGCGCAATGCGTTCAATCGGATTGAACTGGGTGGTGTTAATCGGCCCCTTACCATCAAGCGGACGACCGAGCGGGTCAACCACGCGACCCACCATCTCTTCGCCAACCGGCACGGACATAATGCGTTTGGTGCGGCGCACCGTATCGCCTTCTTTAATCTTCTCGTAATCGCCGAATAAGACCGCGCCGACTTTATCTTCTTCGAGGTTAAGCGCGATGCCTGCAACACTGTGCGGCAAATCGAGCAGTTCGCCCGCCATCACCTGTTCGAGTCCGAAGATTTCCGCGATACCGTCGCCGACTTTAATAATCGTGCCGACTTCGCTGACTTCAACGCCTGTGTTAAAACCTTCGATTTGCTGGCGTATGATTTTACTGATTTCGTCCGCTCTAATACCTTCCATAAATATCTCCGAGTTTTTAATCTAAGACCGCGTATGATTTCTTTCATCTCGACGATCAGAAACCGCCCTGAATATTAAAAACTATCTATCGCCCGATTTTAATTTTCGCTTCACGGCATCAAGCTGTGTGCGAATCGAACCGTCATAAGCGATGGAACCGATGCGCGTGACCACCCCGCCGATAATTTCCGGTTCAACTTTGAATTCGACTTCAACCTTTTTGCCGGTGACTTCCTGTAATTTGCGACTGAGTAAATTTTTATCCTCGGCGCTCAAAGTCGCAGCCGTGGTGACTTCGGCTTTAACCACACCGCGACGCTGGTTGATTTCATTTTTGAACTGCTCATAAACCGTTTCGACAAAGTGTAAGCGATAGTTTTTCAGCATTGTGCTTAACAGGTTGGCGGTTATGGCGCTTGGTTTCGCGCGCTCAACCAGGGCATTTAAAACTTTGCTTTTCTGGTCGTTTGAAAGCACAGGGCTGGCGAAAACTTCAAATAATTCTTTGCTTGATTTGACCATCTGCGCGAAAGCGTTCAACTCCGCATCGACCTGTTCAACCTGATTGCGTTCAATGGCAACATCGGCAACTGCTTCGGCATATCTGCGGGCAACTGTGGTTATGCTCATTTCGCCACCTCGCCGAGTTCCTGAATATATTGGTTAAGCATTTTACTGTTGTCTGCGGCGGTCAATTCTTTTCTGATTATGGCTTCGGCGGTCGCTACCGAATTTTCGGCAACGAAAGCTTTGAGTTCGGCGCGCGCATCTTTCATCGCGCCTGCGATTTCCCGCGCTGCCGTGAGTTTGATTTTCTCTGCGTCAACGGCTGCGGCTTCGCGTATGCGTGCCGCTTCGCGTTCAGCTTCGCGTTCGGCTTCGGCTTTCATCTGTGCAACTTCATCATCCAGGCGACTGAGGCGCGCTTCGACTTCGGCAAGCTTGCGCTCGGCTTCGGCTTTTTCGGTTTTGGCTTTGTCTAATTCTTTGCGGATGGAAGCGGCGCGGTCATCGAAGACTTTGCCGATGCCGATTTTATTGCGCAGCAGGTAGATGAATATGGCAACGAAAACAATAAAATTAATGATTTGCCAGAGCGGTTTATTAGTGAGAAAACTGTCGCCTTCTGAGAAAAGGGCGAGATTCATTAGCGCAATCAAGCGTTGCCACCTCCTACAGCGCGACCCAGAACGGTACGCGAGATTTGCTCGGCAATCTGGCGGGCTTCGCTTTCAAGTTGCACGCGAGCCGCCGTAGCTTCTTGTGCGATTTGTGCTTTGGCTTTGGCGATTTCCGCTTCAGCCTGCGCTCTTGCTGCATCAATCAATTGCTGGCGCTCATCCAGCGCGGCTTTGCGTTGCTCTTCAATTTTGCGGTAGTTTTCGGCTCGCGCCTGACGGATGGTGTCTTCGTAACCGGCAAGACGCGATTGATATTGACGTGAAGCGGCGCGGGCTTCGGCTGCGGCACCATCGGTCAAGGATTCACGCTCATCGAGAACTTTGCCAATCGGTTTGAACAAAATCTGGTTCAAGATGAAAGCAAAGATAATAAAGAGTCCGAGCACGATCAGAAGCGTGCCGTTGGGTTGTATGATGTTTTCCTCTAAGAGAGCAAACGCCGGTAAAACGAGCAAGTCCGTGAACTCCTATAATCTAATGATTTGACCGCCAGTTCAAGCCCCGAAAACTAGCACACGGCGCAAAAGAGTGTCAAGTTTAGGCGCAAAAACGAAAGCTTGACACGAAGCTTCTCTAATCCGTATTATCAATTCTTTCTGTAAAAGGCAAATTTTGACAGGAACTATATAATAAGGCTAAATTAACAACGGGAGCATATAAAAACTAATGAAACCAGAAATTCATCCGAAATATGTCGAATGCGACGTGCATTGCGCGTGTGGCGCGAATTGGAAGACGCGCTCAGTCAAACCTGAGATTCGTCTGGAAATTTGCTCCAATTGCCATCCGTTCTTCACCGGCAAGCAAAAACTCGTTGACACCGCAGGTCGCGTTGAACGTTTTAACCGCAAGTACGGCCGTAAACAACAAGCCGAAGCTTAACCAATTAACAATTTAATATCGGTAGTCGGCAATTCGTCGTCAGCCTTCAATACATGTATTGATAATCGGCGGTGATTTAGCGGCTACCGATATTTTTTTGTCCACACCTTTGGACAATTGCGTTACACTTTACAGCAAGGAGGTTCCTATTTTATGAAAGACGAAGAGATTATTGTTGGCGGTCAGGCGGTTATTGAAGGCGTCATGATGCGCGCGCCGCATGCCTATGCGGTTGCCGTGCGTCGTCCCGATGGACAAATCGTTTCAAAAGCCGAACGCCTGCCGGTGCTTTCAGATAAATATCCGCTATTGAAACTTCCTGTGTTGCGCGGCGCAGCGGTGTTGATTCAATCCATGATTTTGGGTATCAAGACCTTGAATTATTCAGCCAACATCGCCTTTCACGAAGCCAGCGGCGAAACCGAAGCCAAAGAGGCAACTCTTGCAACGCCGGCTATTCAATCAACCACCGGCATTGCTGTCGCCACGACAACAGCCGTTAAAGAAGTGAAAAAGACCTCTACGGGTTCAGCCATTGGTTCAATGATTTTTGCGATTATTTTCAACATCTTCTTGTTCATCGTATTGCCTTTGTTGCTGACCAACGCGCTGTTCGTTTATTTCGGCGGCGGCACGATTAACGCCGCATCAGAAAGCGGCGCCTGGTACGCCAATGCCTGGGCGTGGATACGCGCAGCGATGCATCCGGTCACCCCATCCGTCGCTTTCAATCTGGTTGACGGCTTGATTCGCATGACGTTCTTTCTGGTTATGATTACCAGTTTCTCATTGTTGCGCGATATTCGTAGAGTTTTTGAATATCACGGCGCGGAACACAAAGTGGTTTTCAACTGGGAATCGGGCGAAGAATTGACGGTTGCCAATGCGCGTCGTCAACCGCGTCAACATCCGCGTTGTGGCACCAGTTTTCTGATGGTCGTGATGATGGTTTCCATCGTCGCTTTTTCGGTCGTCAAATTCGATTCATTGTTTTTGAACTTTCTCGTGCGCATCGCCCTGATGCCGGTAATTGCAGGCATCTCTTACGAAATCATTCGCGCTTCGGCAAAGAGCAAAATGCAATGGTTCTTTTCGGTCATCACCCGACCGGGCATCTGGTTGCAAAACATTACGACCAAAGAACCCGATGATAAACAACTCGAAGTTGCAATTTATTCGCTCAAAGAGGCATTGAAACTGGAACCTACTATTTGAGGTAGTCAGAAGCCGGTAGTCAGTAGTCGGAGGATAATCAAACCGACTACCGACTACCGGCTTCTGACGACTGAGGATTTATGTTAGACAAACTTGCAGCTATTGAAACCAAATACGAAGAATTAACCATGCAACTGAGCGACCCGGAATTATTGGCGGATCAGTCGAAGTACGCCAAAGTTGCTAAACAACACCGCGACCTCGAAGAAATCGTCGCCAAATTCCGTGAGTTCAAAGCTATCGAAAAAGGCATCAACGATACGAGAGAATTAGTTGAACTCGAAGCCGATGAAGAGATGCGTGAACTGGCGCAGGCTGAACTCGCTGAACTTGAAGCGCGGTTACCACAGGTTGAAGCCGAACTCAAAGTGTTGTTATTGCCCAAAGACCCGAACGATGAAAAGAACGTCATTTTGGAAATTCGCGCGGGCACGGGCGGCGACGAAGCGACACTGTTTGCCGCAGAAATTGCCCGCATGTACACGCGCTATGCCGAACGTCAGAACTGGCGCGTGCAACTGCTCGAAGCTTCAGAATCTGGCATCGGCGGTTACAAAGAAGCGATTCTCCTTATCGAAGGCGATAAGGTTTTCTCGAAACTCAAACACGAATCGGGCGTCCATCGCGTGCAGCGGGTGCCGCAAACCGAAGCCTCTGGGCGCATTCACACCTCAGCCGTTACGGTTGCGGTACTCCCGGAAGCCGAAGAGGTTGATATTAAAATTGATCCTAAGGATTTGCGCATTGATACCTTTTGTTCGTCGGGTCCCGGCGGGCAGTCGGTGAATACCACTTATTCGGCGGTGCGTTTAACCCATCTGCCGACTAACACGGTGGTTTCGATGCAGGACGAAAAATCGCAAATCAAAAATCGTGAAAAAGCGATGCGCGTGCTGCGTTCGCGCTTGCTTGAGATGGAACAGGCGAAACAGCACGAAGCGATTGCCAGCGAACGACGGTCGATGGTCGGTTCCGGCGACCGCTCGGAAAAAATTCGCACCTATAATTTCAAAGACAATCGTGTTTCAGACCATCGCATCGGCTACACCGTGCATCAGTTGGATTTGTTTATGGAAGGCGCAATTGGCGATTTGATCGATGCCCTGGTGGCGCACTTTCAAGCCGAAAAACTCAAAGCCCAAACCGAAGAAGCCGCCGCTTAACGAATTGCGGATTGTAGAATGCGGATTGCGGATTGAAAAAATGATTTAATCAATGAGGATGATTCTTTACTTCGTTAAATCTGCAATCCAATTTCTCAGACTGAAAAACGATGCGAGATGCTGCGAGCAAAAATCCGCAATCCACAGCCTATCATCGAAAAATTTCTCAAGCTGTTTCACAAGCCACTCAAATTCTGCACGATGCAGGTGTTGGTGATGAACGTCTCACCGCCAATTTATTGCTTTGTCATCTTCTCAATATTGACCGCACGCAATTGCTTATCAAATCCAATGAAGCGTTAGAAGAAAGTGATTATCAGGCATTCCTTAAATTAATCGAGCGCCGCGCTACGGGCGAACCACTGCAATACATCACCGGGCATCAGGAATTTTATGGCTTGGATTTCAAAGTCACGCCCGATGTTTTGATTCCGCGACCGGAGACCGAATTTTTAGTTGAGCAAATTATCAAACTCGCCAAAGCTCATCCATCAGACGAAAGTTCATCACGCATCACGCATCACGCATCGCTTCTAAACCAGGAATGGTTATTTGCCGACATCGGTACTGGCTCCGGTTGCATTGCGGTGACGCTTGCCTATTGCTTAAAAAATGCGCGGGTGTTTGCCATTGATATTTCCGAAGCCGCGCTTCAGATTGCAAGGGAAAATGCCGCGCATCATCAAGTCGCCTCGCGCATTGAATTTCTTGAAGGCGATTTATTTGCGCCGCTTGCCGGTCGCAATCTGGAAAATTCTCTTGATTTGATTGCTTCAAATCCGCCTTACGTGCCGCTAAAAGATTTACCGACTCTCCAGCGCGAAGTGCGCGACTATGAGCCACACACTGCCTTATTTGCCGATGAAAATGGACTGAGGTTTTACCGGCGCTTGCTTGAAGAAAGTCCCCGCTACTTGAAACCGGGTGGCTTTCTGGTTTGCGAAATCGGCTGCGCACAATATGAACCCATCAATCAGCTATTGAAAAATTTTTCAAATTGGCAACTTGTAAATGTTATTAACGACCTGCAAGGCATCCCGCGCACTTTAACGATTCGCAAAATGGTTTAGAATGCTTTGTGAACTTATTGAAGGATGATGATTAATTCAATGAAGAAAATCTTTATTCTTTCGCTTTGTCTCGTAGCATTTCTAATCTTTCAGAATTATTTTGCGACCGCGACTTCAATTTCCCCCCTCAACCCTGAAACCCAATCCAGTCACCCGTTTCGTGTCGCCGTTGTTGGTTTCATTGGCGCTTCAACGCAAGCGGTTGAAAGCACTTTGAGTGATGCGCTCAAGCACGATGAGCGGGTCAAGTTGTTGGATGAAACGCAAAGCAAACCGGCGCTCAAAGCCTTCGGCTATGATGGCTCGATCAATCTTGATATTGAAACTGCGAAACACTTGGGCGCGGCTATCGGTTGCGATTTTTTTATCGTCGGTAAAACCGATTCGGCGACGCGCAGCGAACGCGCCGGTGAAACCCATGAAGAAACCTTTATTGGCATAATGGTGATTGATGCGCGAAGCGGCGGGCTGACATTATTCGATTTCATTTTGGAAAAGGCGGCAAAAAAAATCGACGCGCAAAATGCCGCCCTGCAAACACTCAGCCAGCAGGTTGGGATTTATCTTGAAAAGTTGATTGCCTTTCGCCGTGTTCAGGAAACCTCAGCGGTATCGGAAAGTGAGATTGCCGAAGATTTGCCTGCCACCGAACCGGCTACAGAAGCCGATTTCAAGCCTCCGGAGTTTTTGAACCGGGTGAAACCTGAATTCACCCAGGAGGCTGACCGCGCAGACCTCAATGCCACGGTTGAAGCGCGCGTAGTCTTTCGCGCCAGCGGTGAAATCGGTGAAATTCAAATAATTCGCTGGGCAGGGTTTGGCTTGGAAGAATCGGCAATTCGTGCCATCCGTCAACTGAAATTCAAACCGGCAACCCGCAACCATCAGGCAATAAATGTTCGCGCCCTGATTCGCTACAACTTTCGTCGGATAAATCAAAATTAAACTTCATTGCATCCCAATTGAGTACCTGTCAGGTCATACAAAGATTTAAAGATTTGCCTGGTGCGTCTCATCGCAAAATTTATGCTTCAGGTATCTTCGTTGCCGCTTTGTCTTTGGCTCGCATTGTTTGGAGTTCTGCAAGTTTGGTTTCCGCGAGTTTGCTTAACGATTTTTCCCATTTTTTGCGATAAGGTCTGAGCGCGCGAACAATGGCTTCGCCCACCGCAAGGTTGCGAAACCATTTTTTATTTGCCGGAATGATGTACCAGGGAGTTTTTTCGGTTGAACATTTGGTCAAAGCGTCTTCGTAGGCTTTTTGATAATCATCCCACAACTGGCGTTCGCGCCAATCACCGGCTGAAAGTTTCCAGGCTTTTTTGGTTTCCAGTTCACGCGCTTCCAAACGTTTTTGTTGTTCTTCATTGCTGATGTGCAGAAAGAACTTCAAAACAATGGTATTGTTATCGGCGAGCAAGCGTTCAAATTCATTAATGTAACGGTAACGCGCTCGCCAGTTGCGCTTGGAAACCAGTTTATGAACACGAACCACCAGCACATCCTCATAATGCGAGCGGTTGAAAATCGTAATCATGCCTTTGGGCGGTGTGACTTTATGAACCCGCCAGAGAAAATCATGGGCGAGTTCTTCGCTCGTCGGCACCTTGAATGATTCGACGCGACAACCTAGCGGGTTTACATCATCCATCACCTTTTTCAAGGTGCCGTCTTTGCCGCTGCTGTCCATACCTTGAAGAATAATCAACACAGCATTTTGCCCCGCTGCGTAAAGCAATTCCTGAAGTTCTCCGAGTTCATCGGTTATTTTATCCAATCGTTCAATAGCCCGTGCTTCCGTAATTCCAAAAGTATCATCCGGGTTAATTTTATTTAGTTTCACTTTACTTCCCGGCTTTACTTTTATTGATAATTTCATTCAAGGTCACTCCTTTTCACTGGGTTTTCCAACTCGATAAAAAATTTTTCTACGAGGTGAATATCAATATCGCGTGTGCCACTTACAGAGTTGACTACGGCAGCGGCAACTGCTTGTCCGAAACGCGCCGCCCGCAAAGTATCAAACCCGCGCACCCATCGCGCAAGCGTAAAACCTGCGTGAACTGCATCGCCTGCACCAACGGTTGAATACAGGCAGTCAACCTTTGCCCCCGCAAGCGGCAACGCAGGTTGATTATTTTCCCGCACCCAGCAGCCGGTTTCCTGCGTGACCATCAAGGTCTTGTCAAAATCATCCCACATCTTTTCATCAATCCAGCTATACTCTTTCGCATTGATTTTTATGACATCAGGTTTTGCAGCCCCCTGTAGACAAGTCAGTAACGATTGTTTTTCAGTATCAAGCGAAATCGTTTTCACCTGTGGTCGGACGCTTTCAATTATCTTTGCGTATAAGTCCGTTGCCAGTTCCCCTGTCGTTTCAAGCACCGGCGGATTACCGGCAAGCAACAATAAATCGGTTGAAATTTGCGAAGCGAAATCCAAAGCACGTTCAAGCGAAGCACCGCCCCACCAGGCACGCGGGCTGATATTAAATGCCACACGGTTATCAGGCGGCGTTGTGGGATCAAATAAATCCATGCACAAACGCGCCTGAGCTGCAATGATAACGGGTCGCAAGCGAACACGTTTGAGAGCCTGGCTCTGTAGTTCGTGGAGATAGTTACCTTCGGGGGAATCAGGACGAAAAACCATCAATTCGATGTCAACTGCATCCTTATCGCTCAATAAACGATCTATCACCCGCGCAACATTCGTCGCTTTGCCGCCCGCGTAAATACTTGCAACCCGAGGTCTGAGCTTTGCGCCTGAGTGAATGGTGAATTTTTCTCCGTCGCCAACGGCGTAACCTTCTTCCGCATCACGTTGAAAGTGACAAATCCAGTCCACACACGGGGCAAATTCGAGAATCGTCATTCGCATAGTTTATCGATGTCCGGCGCAATTATGCTGAGTCTGGGCAATTCTGCCAAGACCCCGATGAATCGATTCTCATATTGGTTTCAAATCTCCCGGACGACCCCTCCTTCAAATAAATTCCACTGAGCGCATAAAATCATTGACACCCGTTCTCCGTCGCCATATACTGCAATTCGCAATTGAAAATCGTTTTCAATTTCATACAAGAATTTACATTAATTTAGCGGAGTATCTATGAAAAAAGCTCTTTTTTCCATTCCCATCACTCTCTTGTTAATTACCAGTTTGTCTCTTTCCGGCTTTGCCCAAAATAGTTGGCTTACGTTAAAAGGTCAGGTTCAAGATCAAAGCGGTGCCGTCGTTTCAGGTAGCCTGGTACGCTTGCGTCAGCCGGCAACCGGGTTTGAGCGCATTACGAAAACCGATGAAACCGGCAGCTTTGCTTTCGACCAATTAATCGAAGGCGATTATGATTTGAGCGTTAATTTGCAAGGATTTTCTGCCTTAACCCGTCCGGTACATTTGGTTTCGGGACAACCGGATAATCTCAAGATTGAACTTCAACCTGCGGCGATTGCTGAAGAAATCGCGATTAAGAGTGGTCGCCTGGCTGAAACTCCTGAAATTGTCGAACGCACTCCGGGTTCAATTGAACTCCTTGATCAAAAACTTTTAGAAGAAAGTCGCGTTTTCACTTTTTCCGAAGCCTTGCGCAAAGTCTCAGGGATTACAGTGCGCGATGAAGAAGGCTTCGGGCTTCGTCCAAACATCGGTATTCGCGGCTTGAATCCGACCCGTTCATCCAAAGTTTTACTCCTGGAAGACGGTATCCCACTCACTTATGCGCCGT
Organism: Acidobacteriota bacterium; assembly: GCA_040754075.1. NCBI lineage: Bacteria > Pseudomonadati > Acidobacteriota > Acidobacteriota bacterium. The sequence goes on along the minus strand of JBFMDH010000003.1, from coordinate 307,506 downwards.
ATGGCGATAATGCGTCCTACTATCACCCGCCAATTGACCGCTTCGAGAGTATCGAAATTTTGAAAGGTTCAGGACAAATTGCCTACGGACCGGTTACGGTCGGCGGGGTGATTAACTACGTCACGCCCAACCCACCCACCAAACCATCCGGTCAAATCACCCTGATTGGTGGCAATCGCGATTATTTCAATGGACATTTCGGATATGGTGGAACTTGGAAAGGGATTGGATTGCTGTTTGATTACACACGCAAACAGGGAGACGGAGCGCGTGAAAACACCCATTCCGATTTGAATGATTTTAATTTCAAGTCACTCATTGGCATTGGTTCTCGACAAGCCCTGACACTCAAAGCCAACTATTATGGCGAAGATTCCAACGTCACTTACTCAGGTTTACGTCTCAGCGAATATCTCGCAAGCCCGCGACAAAATCCCTTTAAAAATGATTTCTTCTACGGTGACCGCTTCGGCGCTTCGGCAACCCACTCCTTGATCTTCAATAACGCATTGGCGCTGACCACCAATTTGTACACTTCCGTTTTCCATCGAGACTGGTGGCGACAATCAAGCAATTCCGGTCAACGCCCCAATGACGCAGCCGACCCGAAATGCGGCGGCATGCAAAACCTCAACACCACCTGCGGCAACGAAGGACGACTGCGCGATTATTATGTCTGGGGATTGGAGCCGAAATTCCGCGCCAATTTCCGCCTGTTTGGAATCAACAACGACGCGGATTTTGGATTCCGGCTGCACGTTGAGCGTCAGGAACGTCAACAGCAAAACGGCGATACCCCGACGGCTCGTTCAGGCGTGTTGGTCGAAAACAACCAGCGCAAAAATCAGGCGTATTCAGGGTTCATCCAAAATCGTTTTTTCCTCGGCAATGTCACCATCACGCCGGGTGTGCGCGTTGAACACATCAATTACCAACGCCTGAATCGCCTTGCCAACAGTGGAGCAGGCATCAGTGGTAGAACCGATTTGACGCAATTGGTTCCGGGCATCGGCGTCTCATACAATCCGAAATCCAGTGTCACCTTATTTGCGGGTGTGCATCGCGGATTTGCGCCGCCCCGCACCGAAGACATTATCAATAACACCACAGGCGGCAGCATAGACCTCGACCCTGAACTCAGTTGGAATTATGAAGTTGGAGTTCGCGGTTTACTCCATCAAGGTGTGCGCCTTGAAGCGACGTTTTTCAGAATGGATTATGAAAATCAAATCATTCCGGCAAGCCTGGCAGGTGGGGTTGGTGCGGCGCTTACAAACGCCGGAGAAACCTTGCACCAAGGGTTTGAATTTTCGACACGCCTTGACACCGGGACGATATTGAAATCCCGCCACAACATTTTTCTCAGTTCAGCCTATACCTTTCTGCCGACAGCCAAATTTACCGGCAGACGTTTCAGTAATGTTTCCGGCTTTACCAATGTTCTCATTACCGACAACCGTCTGCCGTATGCGCCGGAACACCTGTTGAATTTCACTGTTGGTTATTCATCGCCTGTTGGCTTGAATACCTTCATCGAAGCAGTTCGTGTAAACCGGCAATTCGGTGATGATTTGAATACCATTAATCCGACGGCTGATGGGCAACGCGGATTGCTTCCGGGTTACACGGTTTTAAATGCGACGGCGAATTATAATGTTGAATCGTGGCGCACAACCTTTTTTGTTACGGCAAAAAATCTTGCCGACAAACTCTACATCGTTGATCGCTCGCGAGGTATTTTGCCGAGCAGCCCGCGACTAATTCAGGCCGGTTTGAAGTTTCGCTTTTAAGATGATGAGACAGCAAATTTTCTCCTCAACCTTGTGTGGTTGATTTAACAACAAAGGCGCGGCGGCTTTCTCGCCTCTGTCGTCGCGCCTTTGTCATTTTGAGGTTGAAAGACGAAGTATGAAAAAAAGGAAATGTTGTAAGAAATTTAAAAAAGGTAAGGCGTGCAAAGGTTGCCCCTTTTACAAATGAAAAATGCGGATAAAAATGCTAAACGGTTCGACACTTCCCATCCCGGCTTGATAAAAATCAGGTTGATTAATGTTGATTTTTAGAGAGAGCAAATGGTATTGCGACGATTAGCCAGTTTCTTCATTCCAAGTTTGCGCAAGCCGATGACTTGTCAGTCCTGCGGCGAAAATTTTATTTGCGGTGCAGGGCTTACAGGCTGTTGGTGTATGGAGGTCAAACTTGATACGCCGACGCGCGCAAAGATGCGCCAACAATTTAACGATTGTTTATGTCGTCAATGTCTGGAAGGTTTTGCGAAAAATTCTGCGGTTTCCGGCGAGACGGTTTTAGAAGAGAGCTAACTTCGTATAGCGGCGCGGCAGATATTCGATGATAGCTCACCGCGCCGTTTTGCAATTGAAAATTACTGACTGATGCGAACCCCGGTTGCCACCACCGAGATAACCACTTGTGGTCCTTTGATGGTCGAAGGGTCAACTTTGCCAGCGGATTCTTCTGCGTAATGACGCGCCATCTCTTCGCTGATTTCTTTCTTTTCGATGATTCCTTCGACAGTCGCTTCTTTATTGCCACTGTCTTTGGGCACCACGAACGCATGGTCTTTCATATTCACACGCACCGTGCGTTCACCATCAGTTAATACCAGCCAGCAGCCTTCGCGCTGGCAGACATCGGCGATTTTGCCTTTGAGTTTGACGGTCTTGCCATTGTATTTGTCGGGGTTTGCCGTCACCTCTGCGAGCTTGACCACTTTAGCATCTTTATTGAATGCCGCACCGAAATGCTTTTCCGATGCTTTGAAAGCAAAAACCGGAACGACGACAATTGCAACGATTGCTAACCAACTAAAAATTTTATTTTTCATATTCACCTCTAAAAAAATTTGCGAACGAAAAGTGAAATTATAGCCTGAAGACTTGCCGAAAAAGCAAATATCAAAGCCTCTCAAACGAAAATTTGCTTGCCGGGATTTAGCGTGTATAATCAACCACAGGCACATGGACAGGGAAGAAACCAGGATATTTCACGATTACCTGAAACGCGCCAAATTAAAACACACGGCGCAGCGCGATTTAATTCTGGAAGTCTTTCTCGATACCGAAAAGCATGTTTCCAGTGAAGACCTCTATAATATCGTCAAAATTCAAGACCCCTCGGTTGGCTTCACTACGGTGTATCGCACCTTGAAACTTTTTGTCGAATGCGGACTGGCGCGTGAATTGGAATTCCACGACGGGCGCATGCTTTATGAACACGAATACAAGCATAAACACCACGACCACCTCATCTGTACACAATGTGGCAAACTGATTGAATTTTATGATGAACAAATTGAAGCCTTGCAGGATGCAATCGTGCGTCGTTATAAATTCAAACCGTTGCGTCACAGCCATCGCATTTTCGGCATCTGCGCCGATTGTCAAAAAGCCGAAAAACCGACGGAAAAAGCCCTGCATCAAGCAAGCGCCTGATACGATTTTTTTCAATGACTCCCGCAAAGTTTTCTCTATCTCAGTAATCCAAGCTTTTCGTTTTGCTGGTTGACTTCGACCGCCTTATGATTTCGCTTGAATTCAGGAGTGCAAAAAACTTTTCAACATGCGCAAAATCGTTTCCGAAAATCATCAACCGCTGGTCATCGCTCACCGTGGCGCTTCCGCGTTTGCGCCCGAAAACACGCTTGCGGCTTTCCGCCTGGCAATCGCAATGGACGTTCAGGGCATTGAACTCGATGTACAACTTTCAGCCGATGGCATCCCGGTGGTCATGCATGACCGCACCATCAACCGCACGACCAACAGGCGCGGGCGGGTTGCAAATTTCACCGCCGCCGAACTTTGCGAATTAAATGCCGGTTATGGGTTCACGCGGCAACTCGCTTTGCGTCCGCGCAAACGTAAAATCGTTGAAACGACTTTAAACGATTTAAATTTTCAAATAGATTTTTCCGATGAAGGAGTTGTTAAACTTGCAGATGCCCTCAGCCTTTTAGCGCCCGCGCGATTGCCAAGAATCTATGTTGAAATCAAAGGTGAACCGGCAACGAAAAAGCGTTTACTCGAAACGACCATCGCTGATGTGCGCTCATACAAATTGGAAAAGGTTATCACCTTGCTTTCATTCGACCATCAAATCATCGCTGAAGCCAAACGGCTTGCGCCGGAGATTCGCACCGCTGCAACCTTTGCAACACTTGTCCATAGACTTCCCACGCGGCGTTCGATTATTAAAACGATTCGGCATATCAAAGCCGACGAAGCAGCTTTGCAATACAGTCTGGCGACACGGCGATTGGTCAAAAGTTTGCACGAACAACACATTGCGGTTTCGGTGTGGACAGCCAATCGCAAAATGGTTTTGCGAAAAATGATGGCTTCAGGAGTTGATGCCATTATGACCAATTACCCGAATCGTTTGATTGAGTTATTGTAGAAAGCATCTGTGGAGATGTCATCAATCACCATAAATTAGATGGTGTTGAGCCGCAGTCTTTGACTGCAAATTACTGAACATTTCAACAAATGAATTACCTGGAGTAATGACTGAAGCGTTTCAAAAAATATTTTCGGCAACGCATTTTACGGTGCGCCATACATCCGCCATTGAGCCAACAACATTTGAAGCGCACTCGCATTCCTATTACACCGTCACGGTCTTGCTTTCCGGGCGAATGCAAATCACCATCGGCGAAAATCATTTTGCATTTGGCAGAGGTCAAACAACCTTCACCAATGCCCATCAAACGCACGCGGCAAGCGGCGCTGAATTTGAGTTTGTCTCCATCGGCATCAGCCCGACATTAATTAACGAACTGGTCACAGAGCTTGGACTCACGCGCAATGCCGCAGAAATCGTTTTTCATTCGAGCCTGGTTACAGACGACTCCATCACAACAACCGTGCGCTCAATCGCCGGCGAGATCGCTCAAGAAAAAATCGGGCATCAAGAGATGCTCGAAACTTTAGTGCGACAACTGGTGATTCATCTCTTGCGTTCACATTTAACGGTTCGCAAATCGGCGCAGATTGAATTATCGCGCGCAGGGTTGGTTGATCGCCGTTTACGCCGCGCTATTGAATTTATGCACGACAATTTCGGGCGGGAACTGGCGCTCGAAGAGATCGCCGCCGCCGCTTATCTTTCGGAATTTCATTTTGCCCGGTTGTTCAAACAACTCATCGGCGCGACCCCGCACGCCTACCTTGCTAACTTGCGCATCGAACGCGCCCGCAAATTGCTCGCTGAAACATCCATTCCCATCATCGAAATCGCTGCGATGGTCGGCTATCAAAGCCAGAGCCACTTCACCAAAATTTTTAAATCGGTTACGGGATTAACACCACGCTCTTATCGGGAGAGTCATTAAACACTGTACTTTGTACTTGGGGCTTGGTTTTCAAGTGCATCAATCTATGCACTGCATTTTTTTTAGAAGTTAAAAAATCTCAACCACGAAGCACAAAGCATCAAGTACGAAGCACCAAATAGCAACTCATCGCTAAAACTGAGCAACATCGCGGCAAACTCTTGCAGGGAAATCTGCTCTAATGATGTTCTACATTTCAGGCGTTGACCGAACGCATCTCAAGAAAGGAATTTTCATGTCTAACAATAAATCAACCGTAGAGGTTCAAGAGCCGAAAGGCAAACTTGGTGTGTTGCTCGTCGGACTCGGTGCGGTGAGCACTACGTTCATCGCAGGCGTTGAAGCCATAAAAAAAGGACTCGCCGAACCCATTGGTTCGCTCACGCAAATGGGCACCATTCGACTCGGCAAACGCACAGACAATCGCGTGCCTTTGATTAAAGATTTCGTGGCGCTTGCCGCGCTGAATGATTTGGTCTTTGGCGCGTGGGATATTTTTGAAGAAAATGCTTATGAAGCGGCAATGCATGCAGGCGTTTTGGAACGCGACCTTATCAATCAAATCAAACCTGAACTGCAATCTGTCAAACCGATGAAAGCGGTATTTGACCAACGCTACGTCAAACGCCTGAACGGTACGCACATCAAACAGGGCGCCAACAAAATGGAACTCGCCGAACAGTTAATGGCGGACATTGCCGAATTCAAACGCCAAAACGAATGCGACCGCCTGGTGCTGGTGTGGTGCGCTTCTACAGAAGTTTTTATGAAGCCCTCTGCCGAACACGAAACCCTCGAATCGTTCGAGAAAGCCTTGCGCGAAAATAGCGATGCGATTGCGCCGTCGATGATTTACGCTTATGCGGCAATCAAAAGCGGCGTGCCGTTTGCAAACGGCGCTCCGAATCTGACGGTTGATATTCCGGCGATTTTGAAACTCGCCAACGACAACGGCGTGGCGATTTGCGGCAAGGATTTCAAGACCGGACAGACCTTGATGAAAACCTTAATCGCGCCGGGACTCAAAGCGCGAATGCTTGGTCTGCACGGCTGGTTTTCGACCAATATTTTAGGCAACCGCGACGGCGAAGTGTTGGACGACCCCGAATCGTTCAAGACCAAAGAGGAATCGAAACTCTCGGTGCTTGAATACATCTTGCAGCCCGATGTTTACCCGACGCTTTATAAAGATTTCAGCCACATCGTGCGCATCAATTACTACCCGCCGCGCGGCGACAACAAAGAAGGCTGGGACAACATCGATATTTTCGGCTGGCTCGGCTATCCGATGCAGATTAAGGTCGATTTCCTGTGCCGCGATTCAATTTTAGCGGCACCGATTGTTCTGGACTTGGCGTTGTTTTTAGACCTCGCGCAACGCACCAAAATGAAAGGCATTCAGGAATGGCTGTCGTTTTATTTCAAGAGTCCGATGACTGCGCCCGGTCTTTACCCCGAACACGACCTGTTCATTCAATTGATGAAATTGAAAAACACCTTGCGTCATCTGAAAGGCGAAGATTTAATCACCCACCTTGGGCTTGAATACTACGATTAGGTGACAGGTAACAGGTTGTAGACAAACCAAACGAAAAGCCGTCGAGTTATTCGCTCGACGGCTTTTTTAATTTTTGCGTTTGAGAATAGGCGGCGCAGTTTTATTCTGGCCGATTTTAAACGTCAACTCGACCTGTTGAAGATTTTTGGTTAGCTCAGGTCAACCTCTCAATACGATGAGCGACTATTTGGCGATGGATTGCAAAAGAAAGTCCGAAAAAACTTACCCTTCGTAACCACATTGTCCGGTTCGCGGCGAATTCAACACCGGCAGAAACACGTCATCATCATAATGTTCATGCTTGCGTTTGCACTTTTTGCAAAGCCAGCCTTCGCGGTCATAGACACAATATGAGCAGACGGCTTTTGCGGGTGCGCCACAAAAATAACAGGGTATCATCGGTTCATCATTGCGCGCCAAAATGCGAATTGCTTCACGTTTCGACAAATTGCCCTCGCGTTCCTGAATGACCTTTAAGGTTAAATCGGTCGTGGTTCCGAAATCATATTCGTAATCAATCTTCGCGCCTTTGGCAAAGACCTTGCCGATTTCGATATTCATGGATGCCGATTTTTCAAAGCCGAAGCCCAGGTCAAAATCA